>NZ_JAWDID010000014.1:0-124753 GCF_032464875.1 Allobosea rubneri | reverse complement strand
GGCGGTGGCGGCGGCGTGCCCGCCCTCCCCGCCGCGCCCGGCCTGATCACGCTCGCCAACCCGTCGAATCCAGCCGCCGGTGCGGGCGCCGCCGTTAACGTCGCGGTCAGCGGCCAGGTACAGACCATGGGCGACGGCGCGGTCGGCGTCCTCGCCCAGAGCATCGGCGGTGGCGGCGGCCTTGCCGGCGACATGGCCTCGGCGAACTACGATCTCGGCCTGATCAGGGATGGCGGCACGGGGGGCTCGGGCGCCAGCGGCCATGTCAGCGTCAACGTCGCCGGCATCGGCTACCTCGACGGCCGCTCCCGGGTTCCCGGCGTCGTCACGCATGGCGCCAACGCTCCGGCGATCCTCGCCATGAGCCTGGCCAATGGCGGCGTCCTGACCGATCAGGGCGTCCTGGCGCGGCGCGCCGCCTCGGGCGCCGGCGACGCAGCCGGCGCGATCACGATCAGCGTCGACAAGGCGGCGACAGTCGCAGCCTATGGTGCGAACTCCCCGGGCATCTACGCGATCAGCCGCGGCGAAGGCACCACCGGACCGAACGGCGGCGACATCAACGTCTCGGTGGGAGGCAGTTCGAGCGTTCGAGGCGGCAGCGGCCCGCGCGGCGCCGCCATCGTCACCAGCACGACCGGCAACACGACGATCACCAACGCCGGAACCATCGCCTCGCTCGGCGGCGTCGCCATCGTCACCTCCGGCCCCACGAGCGTGACCAATGCGCAGGGAGGCACGCTCGACGGCGATATCCGGCTGGCGGTCGACACGTCCTTCGGCCCACTGAACACCCTGGTGAACAATGGCGACTTCAGCCCGGGGACGACGATCTCCCTCGGCAAGAATGGCGGCGTCCTGACCAATTCCGGCTATATGGACCTCACCGGCAACGGCCAGTACGACACCACCCGCCTGACCGGTCAGTTCGTCCAGACCGCCGGCGGAACGACGATCTTCGGGCTCGATTTCCGGGGAGGAAAGAGCGACGTCCTCTCGGTCAGCGGGGCCACGCAGTTCGGCGGCGAGATCGACTTCGACACGCGAAACCCGCTGAAGGGCTACTCGCTGCCGATCGCGCATTTCGACCATGGCGCGCAGGATTTCTCGGCCAGGACCAGCGATCTCGAAGGCCTGCCGATCAGCTACACGCTGCGCTTCAGCCCCGATGGACGCGACCTCTCGGTGTCCCCGCAGGGCAATTTCGCCCGCGCGGGCGCCGCCTTCGCATCCGACCAGGCGAACATCGCAAACTATCTGCAGGCACTCTGGGATTCCGGCCATACCGGCGCGGCTCCGCTCTTCACCTATTTCGCCCGCCTGAAGGATGCATCGAGCTATGCCGGCATGCTCGGTGGCATGGCCAACGATTCCGCCCACAGCCGGCTTTCGGCGCAGGCGCATCACTCCTACGGCTTCTTCAACAGCCTGATGAGCTGCCCCTATTTCGTCGATGGCAGCACGCAGCGCAGCGAGGGAGAATGCGTCTGGGGCCGGGTGACCGGCAGCCGCCTCGATCGCGAAGGAAGCCGCGACGACAGCGGCTATCGCGCGCTGATGTCGACCTATCAGATCGGCGCGCAGAAGCAGATCGCGCCCGACTGGTTCCTCGGCGGCTCGCTGAGCTACATGGCCGGCGACACGAAATCGGACGGCTCGGTGGTCGCCACGACCAGCCACACCGTCAGCGGCGGCCTCGCGCTGAAGCGGCAGATCGGCCCCTGGCTCTTCGCCGCCGGCCTGCGCGCCGGCTATGAAAGCAACGAGATGAAGCGGCAGGTGGTGGTGCCGGGCTTTGCCGGCCTCGCGCGCAGCGAGCCGCAGTTCCTGCATGTCGGCGCCCGGCTGCGCGCCGCCTATGAGTTCGCCTTCCCGAACGGGTACCTGCGGCCGCTGGTCGACCTCGACCTCGGCTATGCTCACCAGCAGGCTTATCGCGAAAGCGGCGCCGGCCTGTTCAACCTGGCGGCCCAGGCGACCGGCCGGGCGAACCTCATGGTGACGCCCGCACTCGAGATCGGCGGTCGCATCGACCTTCCCAACGATACGATCCTGCGGCCCTATGCGACCCTCGGCGTCAGCTTCCTGGCGGGCAGCGACTGGACCGCGCGCATGCAGCTCAGCGAGTTCGCCGTGAGCGGGATCGCGCCGTTCCGGATCACGACCGGCGCGCCCGATGTCTACGGCAACCTGACGGCCGGGCTGGAATTGCAAACGAAAGGCGGCTTCGAGCTGCGCGCCGAATACAGCCTGCGCGCCGCGGACCGCTACACCGATCAGACGGCCTCGCTGCGGGCAGCGCTGCGGTTCTGAGTCCGGGCGGGCGCGCCGCGGCGGAAGCCCGCCTGCCTGTCACCGGCGAGCCGGCATCGATCCTGCCCGGCTTCACCCGCCGGTGGCGTCGAGCACCGCGTCGACATCGGTCACCACCGCGACGTTCTGCAGGGCATAATTGACCGAGGCGGTGTGCCATTCGGCGTTCATGGTCGAGCAGGCGTCCTCGGGCACGACCATGAAATAACCCTTGTCGGCCCCGGTGCGGGCAGTGTGCTCGATCGACATGTTGGTCCAGGCACCGGTGACGATGACGATGTCGCGGCCGAGCGCCTTCAGCACCGTCTCCAGCCGCGTGCCCTCCCAGGCGCTCATGCGCTGCTTCTCGACGATGTGGTCGCCGCCTATGGCTTCCAGCCCCGGCACGGGCGCCGCCCCCCAGGTCCCGCGCACCAGCGCATTGGCATCGGCGAGCCCCTCGAAGAGCGGCGCGTTCATGGTCACGCCCGGCGTGCCCTGCTCGACCACGAACCAGACATGGATCACCGGGATGCCGCGCAGGCGGGCCGCCTGCGCCAGCCTTGCGGCGTTGCCGATGGCGTTCTGCTCGCGGCAATGCACCGGCGAGCCCGAGGATGCGAAGGCGCCGCCCTCCATCACCACGTCGTTCTGCATGTCCTGGATCAGCAGCGCGCAGCGCGAGGGCTCGAGCCGGTAGCCGGGCGCCGCCTTGTTCGTATCGTTGCGCGAGACGCTGGCGGCCGGCGGCGCATCGGCCTGACGTGCGCGGTCGGCGCCGGCGCGTGGCTTCATGAAGGGCTCGGGCCTTGGGCCGACCTTGGTTTCGATCGCATAGAGCGAATGGGTCGCGGTCAGGAAGAGCGTGCGCCAGTCCGGCCCGCCCCAGGCGAGATTGCCGACGAGTTCCGGCACGCGCAGCTTGCCGATCAGCTCGCCCTTGATCGTATAGACCCAGACGCCACCGGGGCCGGTGACCCAGAGATTGCCCTTGGCATCGCATTTCATGCCGTCGGGAACGCCGGGTTCGACCCCGACGACGCCCGAGGCGAAGATGCGCGGCGGGCCGAGCCGCCCGTCCGGCAGGATGTCGAAGACGCGGATATTGTGCTGGACGGTGTCGTTGACGAAGAGCCGATCTTCCGTCGGGCAGAAGCAGAGCCCGTTCGGCTGGTCGAACAGGTAGCGGTCGACCACGAGCTGCGGTTCGCCGCCTCCTGGAGCGATGCGGTAGACGCCCTGGAATCCGAGCTGGCGCGGTCGCTCGACACCGAAGACGGGCATCCGGCCATACCAGGGATCGGAAAAATAGATCGCCCCGTCCGACTTCACCACCACGTCGTTCGGGCTGTTGAGCTCCGAGCCCTCGAAATGCGAGGCCAGCACCTCACGCCGCCCGTCCGGCCGTTCGCGAACCAGGCTCGAGGTCGCGTGCTCGCAGACGATCAGGTTGAGCTCGGCATCATAGGTCATGCCGTTGCATTTGTTCGCCGGCCGCATGACCTCGCGCACGCCGTTCCGATCCCAGCGCCGGCGCACATCCCCCGGCATGTCCGAGAACAGCAGGTGCTGCTCCTGCGGATGCCAGACGGGCCCCTCGCAGAACTGGAAGCCGCTGCCGAGCTGGCGGACCGGCGCCCAGAGATCGACGAGTTCGGCGAATTGCGGGTGGATGGCGGTGTGCGTGGTCATGGAACACCGTGAATTGCGTTGGTGAGTTTCGGCCGGCCGAGACGGGACTCCGTCCAAATCCTCCAGCCCTCATCCTGAGGAGCGCCCGCAGGGCGCGTCTCGAAGGATGGACGAGCAGGTTCCGGCGCCTCCTGGAGCATCCTTCGAGACGCCGCTGCGCGGCTCCTCAGGATGAGGCCTGGGGAGAGCGGGCGTCCTGGCTCGACGGCTGGAACGGCGTTCACGCCGCGAACCAGTTGCGCGCCGGCAGCGACTGCACCACCGGGCCGGGCACCGCCATGTCCATGCGGCCGACGACCTGACCATGGGCGATCTTGGCCGGCTTGTCGTGGACAGGCAGCAGGAACTTGCCCGTCGCCAGCAGCTTCTTGATCGCCGCCTTCTCCTCGCGCTTCGAGACGCCGTGATTGCCCGTCGTGCGCGGTTCGTTGGCGTGGAGTTCGTGGAAGGGCGTCACGATCTGGTCGTTGAAGTCGTAGATCACGTCGCCGCAGATGATGGCGCGGCCCTCGGCCGTATCGACATGCACGTTCATCGAGCCCTCGGTATGGGCGCCGGCAGCCTCCAGATAGCAGCCGGGGAAGAGCTCGATCATCCCCGACAGTTCGAGATCCTCGAAGCGCAGCGCATCGCGCGTGTGCAGCCGGTCGATCAGGTGCTTGATGTCAGGCGCCGGATATTGCGGGTGCATCAGCCCCGAGACCGAGTATTCGAGCTCGCGGCGGTTGACGAGCACGGTCGTGTTCATCGGGAAGAGCTCGTCCTTCCCGGCATGGTCGATATGGAGATGGGTGTGCATGACATAGCGCACATCGCCCATCCGCACGCCGTGCCTCGCGAGCTGGTTCTCGATCATGTTCTCGTGGAACTGGAGGCCGCGCATGCCGAGGCTCTCCATGATCTGGTTATGGCGATAGCCGGTGTCGACCACGACCGGCCAGGGCCCGCCCAGGATCAGGAAGCCATAGGTCGGCACGCGCCTTGTCCGGCCGCAATCGCGCCCGAGCACGAGGAAGCTCGCCTCCAGCTCGATATCGCCGTAGTCGAGAATCTTGATTTCGAGCGCCATGCCTTCCTCCCCTCAGCCCTGTCGCAGGCGGTAGACCCGCCGTGCCGTCTCGTTGAACACCGCGTCCCGGGCGCCTTCCGGCACGGCCGCAAGATGCGCCGCGATCAGCTCGGCATAGCTCGTCCAGAGCTTCTCGATCGGGAAATTGGAGCCGAAGAGGCAGCGCTCGGCGCCGAAGAGCGCCAGCGTCTGCGCATCGATATAGCCGACATGCTCCGGGTCGTTCCGGCGCAGGAAGGTGCCGAGCCCGGAGAGCTTGCTGACGATGTTGGGCTGGGCGGCGAGCAGCGCCATCCCCTCGCGCCAGGCGGCGATGCCCTCCGGCGAAAGGTCCTCCAGCATGCCGGCATGCTGGAGCACGAAGGTCACTTTCGGGCAGGCGGCGGCAAGTTTGGCCGCGCCCGCCATCTGGCCGGCGAAGACCTGGAGGTCGAAGCTGAAGCCGTATTCGGCGAGGCGCCCGACATTGGCGGTCAGCTTCGGATCGCGCGCCAGATCCGGCCCGCTGGCGAAGCGATAGAGGGTGTTCTCGTGCCAGTGCAGCTGCATCCGCACGCCGCGGACGCGCCGGTTGGCGGCGAGGGCATCGAGCTGCGGCCTGACATCATCCACCAGCACGTCGGCATAGGCGACGATCGCAATCGGGAAACCGCTCTCGTCGGAGGTCTGCGAGACGTACGCGACCTCGTCGAGATGGCGCGCCGGCGCCCAGTTCGCCTGGACATAGACCGCCTCGACCACGCCCGATGGCCGGCAATCGGCAAGGTACTCGGCGACTGGATAGTCGCGGCGGATCGGCTCGTAGGGACCGAAGATGCGCGGCTGCATCGGCCCGAGCAGCCAGGGCAGGTCCGCCTGCCGCCAGATATGGAAATGGGAATCGACGAGACCGGTCATGCCGCTTGCGAGCCTCCGAGCGAGAGAATGTGCCGGCAGATGCGCGCCGTGCTGGCGCCATTGCCGAGGCTGGCGAGCTGCGGCGCGATCATGCGCAGCGCCTCCGTCTCCGGCTTGTAGGCGGGGTCGGCCGCGAGCGGGGTCAGCCAGTCGATGCGGTGGGCGCGCTGGCTGAGCCTCGCCACGGCCGTCACGAGCGCCGCCGGATCGCCGCGCTCCAGCCCGTCCGAGAGCACGACGACGACAGAGCCGCGCGCATAGGCCGCAAAGCGCGGCACGGCGAGGAAAGCCAGCAGCGCGTCGCCGATGCGGGTGCCGCCATCCCAGTCGGCCACCAGCCCGGCGGCGTCCGCCAGCGCCTGCTCCCGGCGCTTGCGCCGCAGCGCCTTGGTGAGACGCGTCAGCCGCGTGCCGAAGGTGAAGACCTCGGCATGCGGCACGGACTGCACGACGGTATGGGCGAGCGCGATATTGGCGTCGCTGCGCTGCTTCATCGAACCGGAGACGTCGATGAGAAGCAGGATCGGCCGCGCCCGCGTGACCCGACGCAGCTTCCTCAGGCTCATCACCTCGCCGTCATGGCGGATCGCATCGCGCAGGCTGCGCGCGAGATCGACGGTCGCGCCGCGGCGTGCCGCGCGCTGGCGATAGCCGCGGCGGGGCGGCAGCGCTGCCGGCAGCTCCCGGCCGAAGCGGCGCAGCGTCTCGTTCTCGTCGAGCGGCTTCAACATGCGGACCGAGAGCGCCTCCGCGCCGGTCGCAGCCTGGCCGGTCTCGTTGATCTCCTCGCCGAGCAGGACCTCGCGGGAGCCGCTGTCCTCCTGCACAGAGACGTCGTCATCGGGCGCGAAGTCCTCGTCGCCGGGCTCGGCGATGGCGCCGAGGAAATGAGCGTCGAACAGCGCCTCGAAGCGCTCGCGCTGCTCCGGATGCGGCGCCAGCGTCGCGCCGGCCGCCTTGCGGACATGCTCCAGGCTGCGCGGCCCCAGGAGCTCGATCGCGCTGAGGAAGGAGACGGTCTGTTCCGGCGCGACGGCGATGCCGTGCTGGCGCAGCAGCCCCGGAAAGGAAACGAAGAGCCGGGCGGCCGGTGGGAGAGGCTCGATCATGCCGCCAGCCCCGGGATGAACAGCGGCAGGCGGGGGCGTAGATGCGCGAGGTCCTCCTCGTCCTTGATCGCGGTGCCGAGCGAGCGCCGGAAGGCTTCCGGCCAAGGCGCGCCGCTCTGTGCGAGCGCCGTCGCGGCCTCGGCCCAGTCGACGGCTTCGGCGACGCCCGGCGGCTTGGCCAGCGGTTCCTGCCTGAGCAGGCCGACCGCGTGGACGACGGCCCGCGCCGTGCCTTCCGCCACCGCCGAGGAGCGCAGCATGATGATCTGCGCCTCGCGCTCCGGTTCGGGATAGGCGATGTAGTGGTAGACGCAGCGGCGGCGCAGCGCCTCGTGCAGCTCGCGGGTGCGGTTCGAGGTGAGCACGACGACCGGCCGCTCGGGCGCGCGCAACGTCCCGCGCTCGGGGATCGAGATCGAGAAATCCGAGAGGAATTCGAGCAGGAAGGCTTCGAATTCATGGTCCGAGCGGTCGATTTCGTCGATCAGCAGGACCGTGGATTCAGGGCGCCGCAAGGCGGTCAGCATTGGCCGCTCGATCAGGAAATCGTCGCGGTAGATGTCGAGCGTCTCGCCCTCGCGCGCCTGCCGGATCGCCAGCATCTGGCGCGGATAGTTCCATTCATAGAGCGCCGCAGAAGCGTCGATGCCCTCGAAGCACTGCAGACGGATCAACTGCCGGCCGAGAATGCCGGCGATCGCCTTGGCGGCCTCGGTCTTGCCGACGCCCGGCGCGCCTTCGAGCAGCAGCGGCTTGCCGAGCGCGAGCGACAGGTAGCCGGCCGTCGCGATGCCGTCATCGGCGAGATACATCGCCGCCGTGAGGGCCTGGGCGAGGTCCTCGGGGCTTGAGATGCCGGCGACGGTCGTGCGCAAAGCCATCGCGTCAGCGCCAGTTCACCGGGCCGCCGCGGCGCGGGCCGGGCTTGGCGCCGCCATTAGCCTTGATGCCGCGCAGGATCTTCTCCGGCGTGATCGGCAACTCGTCGACCCTGACGCCGACGGCGTTGTAGACCGCGTTGGCGATCGCCGGCAGCACCGGGTTGGCGCACATCTCGCCCGGCCCCTTGCCACCGAACGGCCCGTCGGGGGCCGGCCGCTCGAGCACCGTAACGTGATAGGGCGCGATCTCGCCCGGCCCCGGCATCAGATATTCGTTGAAGTCGCGCGGGCCGTGCTCGGGGTTGGGATAGTACGGCTCCGGCGTTTCGTAGAGCGCGTGGCTGATGCCCATCCAGGCGCCGCCGACCAGCTGCTGCTCGACCATGCGCGGATTGATGACGCGTCCAAGCTCGTAGGCGCTGGTCATCCTCAGCACCTCGACCTCGCCGGTCTCGTCATCGACGGCGACATCGGCGACGAGGCAGGCATGGGCGAAGGCGGTGTTGGGGTTCATCTCGCCGGTCTCCGCATCGACGGCCGAGAGCGGGATCAGGAAGATGCCGCGCCCGGCGATGGTCTTGCCCTGCTTGAACTGGGCCGCCTGCGCCGTCGCCTTGACCGTGATCGTCTTCGAGGGGGCGCCGCGAACATGGATGTTGCCGCGCCCGTCGGTGACGAGGTCGCTGGCATTGACCTCGAGTTCTTCCGCGGCGGCTTCCAGCAGGACGCCGCGCGCCTCGCGCGCCGCGACGATGATGGCGTTGCCCATGCGGTGCGTGCCGCGCGAGGCGAAGGAGCCCATGTCGTGCGGGCCGGTGTCGCTGTCGGCGGTGTCGACGAAGACGTCTTCGATCGGCACGCCCAGCGTCTCCGCCGCGATCTGCCGCGAGACCTGCTTCATGCCCTGGCCGAGATCGATCGCCGAGAGCGCGACGGTGAACTTGCCGTCCGGGTTGGAGTGGATCAGCGCCTGGCTCGGGTCGCCGCCGAGATTCATGCCGATCGGATAGTTGACCGAGGCCATGCCCCTGCCTTCGTGACGGGCCATCTCAGCGCCTCCTCGTGCCGAAGACTGAAGAGAACCGCACCGCGCCGTGCTGCGTCTGGGCCGGGGCGGCCGGTGCCGAAACCGGTGGCGGCGCGGGCTGGTAGGACGGAGCAGCAGGAGGGCTGGCCGCTTGATACGGCGGCGGCGCGTAGGCAGGCGGTGCGTTCGGCGGCGGCATGGTGGGCCGTGCCGGCTCGTAACGCGGCACCTGCGTCGGCACGGCGCGCCCGTCGCGAGCCCCTTCCATCACCGGCTGCTTGCTCAGCGGGATGCGCGCCGTGCCGGCCGGAAGCGTCTGGGTCGGCGTTCCCGCTCGCGTCTCGGGCCGCCCGATCTGCCCCTTGGTGTCGACCGTCGTCGCGGGGATCTGGCCGCGTTCGCCGGCGCCGCCATTGAGCGAGGACTGCCGCCTCGCCTGCTCGGAGAGCGGCCAGTTCGCCTTCTCGGCGGCAACCTGCACGCATTCGACCAGCGCCGTGTTCTTGGCGGCGCGCCTGTGCGGCTTCATGTCCCCGTCGCGATAGGCGTTGAGGATACGGAACTCCATCGGGTCCATGCTCGCCGCCTCGGCGAGACGGTCCATCTGGACCTCTAGCGCGAAGTCGACCGCGGTGACGCCGAAGCCGCGCATCGCGGTGGAGGGGCAGCGATTGGTGTAGGCGACGTAGATGTCGGAGGCGACATTGGGGATCCAGTACGGCCCCGGCACATGCGCCGTGCACTTGATCGCCGCATAGCTCGACAGCCGCGTATAGGCTCCGGCGTCGAAATAGCTGCGGATGTAGCGGGCGACGATGCGCCCATCCCGCATCACGCCGTCCTTGATGTAGATGCGCTCGGCCCCGCGCGGCGAGCCATAGAGCATCTCCTCCTCGCGATCGAGGACGAAGCGCACCGGCTTGCCGGTCAGCATCGCGCCGAGAACCGCCAGCGGCTCGGTCAGCGAGTCGACCTTGCCGCCGAAGCCGCCACCGACCGTACCGCCGATGAAATGCAGCCGGTTCGACTCGACATCGACGATCTTGGCGGTTGTCCCCAGCGCGAAGAACAGGCCCTGCGCACAGGAGTGCACGACGAAGCGGCCATTCTGCTCGGGCGCGGCGATCGTGCCGTTGGTCTCCGTCGGCGCATGCTCGATCGGCGACATCTGGTAGCGGTGTTCCATCACGATGTCGGCGCCGGAGAAGCCCCGCTCGACATCGCCGAAGCGCAGCTTCTGGTGGTCGAAGCGCTCGTGATACTCGAAATAGTTTCCGGGATAGGTCTCGTTGACCACGGGCGCGCCCGGTTTCAGCGCCTCCTCGACGTCGAACACGGTCGGCAGCGGCTCGTAGTCGATCCGCACCAGCTTCCTGGCCGCCAGCGCCTCGGCCTCGCTGTCGGCGAGGATCGCGACCACCGGCTCGCCCTTGTAGCGGACCTTGTCGACGGCAAGCGAAGGTTCGTCGTCCTTGCCGAAATTGATCAGGCTGAGCAGCGTGTTCTTGTTCACCGGCACGTCGGCGCCGCGCAGCACGCGCTTGACGCCGGGCGCGCGCTCTGCCGCCGAGACGTCGATAGAGCGAATACGGGCATGGGCATGCGGGCTGCGGACGACCTTGAGATGCAGCAGGCCTTCGAAAGCGTGATCGTCGAAATAGCGCGTCCGACCGGTGACATGGCCGGGCGCATCCTGCCGCTGCAGTCCCTTGCCGATCACGTTGAGGTTGTCGTCGCGCTCGTCAGCGAAGATGTCCTTGCGCATTTCCAGCATGACGAGGCTCCTCAGGCTCGGCGCGCGCCGGGCGCGCTGGCGGCGGCGAGGATCGCGGCGACGATCGGCTCGTAGCCGGTGCAGCGGCAGATATTGCCGCTGATCGCCTCGATCACATCGTCGCGGCTTGGGCTCGGATTCTTCGCGAGCAGGACGCGTGCCGCGGTCAGCATACCCGGCGTGCAGAAGCCGCACTGGGCGGCGAAATGGTCCATGAAGGCAGCCTGCAACGGATGCAGGTTCGGTCCGTCGGCCAGCCCCGCAGCGGTCTCGACATGCCGCCCCTCGCAGGCGACCGCGAGCGTCAGGCAGGAGAGCTGCGGCTCGCCGTCGACGAGCACGGAGCAGACGCCGCAGGTGCCCTGGCCGCAGCCATACTTCGGCGAGAAATCGCCGAGACCGCGCCTGAGCGTGTTGAGCAGCGTTTCCGGCGCATCGACGAAGGCGGCACGGTCGGAGCCGTTGAGCCGGAACTGGACCGGGATCTTGGCCATGGCGACCTCCTCAGCGGGGCTCGCCGGCCAGCAGCCGGCCGAGATGGATGGGCAGCACTTCGCGGCGGTACCATTCGCTCGCGACGGCGTCGGTGGCGGGACGGCAGCCTTCGAGCGCGGCCTGCCTGGCAGCCTGGATCGCGGCGGCGTCGAGCGCCTTGCCCTCCAGCGCCCGCTCGACCCCGCGCGCCCGGATCGGCGTCGGCGCCATCGCGCCATAGGCGATGCGCGGCTGCGCGGCGCGCCCGCCCTGCAAAGGCAGATGGGCGGCGATGGAGAGCACCGAAATGCCCTTCGGCTTGACCCGGCTGATCTTGCGGAAGTGGAACTCAGCCTGATTGGCCGGCCGCGAGAACTGCACGCCGGCGACCAGTCCCGAGACGCTGCCGCGGTCGCGGCCGGCGAGGAACTCTTCCAGCGGCACCCCGCGCCCGGTGCCGTAGCCGGCCTGCAGCACGACCTGCGCGTCGAGGGCCAGCAGCGCCACCGTGAAGTCGCCATAGGGGGCGGCCGCGAAGAGATTGCCGCCGACCGTCGCCATGGTGCGGATCGCCGGGCCGCCGATGGCGCGTGCGGCGGGGTGCAGGAAGGCGAGCTCGCGACTGGCCAGCACCTGGGCCATGGTGACGCCGGCGCCGAGCTCGATGCGCGGGCCTCCGGTGCTCATCTGCCGGAATGCGGGGTCGGTGATGCGCACCAGCGTGCCTTCGGTCAGGCGCCCTTCATTGACGTCGCGCATCACCAGCGTACCGCCGCCGAGCAGCACGGCCTGGCGATCCCCGGAAAGGATGCCGGCGGCCTCGGCGATCGTCGCGCAGCTTCTCACGCCGAGCATGTCAGACGCCCTCCCTGGCCAGTTCGGGCAGGCGGCGCACCGCCTCGATGCCATTGGTGTAGACCTCGTCGCCCACGATCCGCGCGAGCTCGGCCTCTCGGCCGGGCGGCGTGGTGAAGCGGCTCTCCCAGTGCCAGAAGGCCCGGTTGCCGTCCGTGACCGGCAGCAGCCGGACATGGGCGACGTAGTTGAAGAGCGGGATCGGGGTGTCGAGCAGGCAATAGCTGAAGGTCATTTCGAGGTCCGAAAGGGTCAGGAGCTGCTCGCGCAGCTCGCTGCCGTCCTGCAGGGAGAAGCGACGCACGCAGCCGATCCTGTCGGAAGGGTGCCCGCGCTCGATCTCGCTTCGCGCGACAATCGGGTGCCAGCGATCATGGCCGTTGAAATCGCGCAGGATCGCCCAGAGCCGGTCCACCGGCGCGTCGATGATGGTGCTGCGGACGACGTGAGGCATGGCCTCATCCCCCGAATGCGCGCTTCAGCGCGTCGAACCCGCCCTGGAAGACGTTCGTGCCGATCCCTTCGACCAGCTCGGCCTCGCGCTCGGGCGCGCAGTCGAAATCGGCGGACCACTCGATGAAGGTGCGTTCCTGATCGGTGATCGGCGTCAGCCTGAGCGTCGCGACATAGTTGGTCAGCGGCATCGGCGAGTCGAGAATCGAATAGGTGCAGAACATGTCGTAATCCGAGAGGCCCAGAAGCTGCTCGCGCAGCCTGTCGCCGCTGCGCAGGCTGAAGGCGCGGATGCAGCCGACCTTGTCGGCGGGCTCGCCGTTCTCGATCCGGCTTTCCGCGATGCGCGGGTGCCAGTTCGGCAGGCCGTTGAAATCGCGCACGCGGGCCCAGACCTTGGCGGCGGGAGCGGCGATGACGCTGGAGACGTAGACGCGGGCCATGATGCTTCGTCCTCAAGCCTTCGTCTCGGGCGCGCCGTCGGCGCCACTGCTTCCGCTGGAACCGCCACCTTTGGGCTTGGCCGGCTGCGCTTCCTTGGCGACGCGCTGCATGTCGGACGCCTCGCGCATCAGCCCGCCCATCTTGGCGAGATTGCCGCCCTCGATGCCGATCTCCTTCAGCACCTGGTCGATCATCGGCGCCTGCACCCGGTAGCGCAGGGCAGATTCGATCACCTCGTCGGTGGGAGAGCGTGCCGCCCCGCCGGCCCCGCTCGCTCCCAACCCGCCGGCGAGCCCGTCGACATGGAGGATGCGGATGCCCTCGATCTTCTCCATCGGCTTGACGCTCTCGCGCACGATGCCCTCGATCCGGTCGAGCAGCCGGCGCCGGAACAGCCCGTAGCGGGCACCGTCGGTGAGCACGTTCTCGGCCTCGTAGAGCAGCTTCTGCGCCTCGGCATCGACCGCTTTGCGGATCTTGTCGGCCTCGGCGGCGATGCGCGCTTCCTCGGCCGCCTTTTCGGCGAGCAGGACCTCGACGGTCTTGCGGCGCTTCGCCCCCTCGCTCTCGCGGATGGTCTTGACCTTCTCCTCGGCCTCGACCGCCTTGCCGCGGGCAATCTCGGCATTGGCCTGGGCGGCGGATTCCTCCAGCGACTTGGCGTAGAGCGCGATCGCCTTGTCCATCGCCGCGCTCTCGACCTCGCGCTCGCGCTCGATCTCGAGCTTGCGCAGCTCGCGCTGGCGGCCGACGCGGGCCTCGTCCAGCCCGCGATCGGACGAGATGCGGGCCCGCTCGACCTCTTCGTTCGAGGCGATCTGCGCCTCCTGCAGCGCCTGGGTCCGGGCGATCTCGAGCTGCTCCAGCGCCCGTCGCCGTTCGATCCGCGCCGCCTCCAGCGCCTGCTCGCGGGTGATGTCGACGGTCTCGACCTGCTGGCGCGCCGTGATCTCGGCCTGGCGCAGCGTCTTGTCGGCGTCGGTCCGCTCGACCTTCTTGGCGGCGACCGCGATGGCGCGCTCTTCCTCCGCGACCTCGACCGCCTTCTTCTGGGCGATCTGCAGCATCTCGCGGGTCTTGGAGGAGTCGATCCGCTCCTTCTCGAGCCCGAGTTCGGTGACGATGCGCTGACGCTCGACCGAGTCGCGCCGCTTCAGTTCGGCGGCGTCGAGATCGGCACTGCGCTTGATCTCCAGCTCCTTCGTCGCGAGCTCGGCGGCGATCCGCTCGGCGGCGACAGCCTTCTCCTGGGCAATGCGCGCAGCCTCCGTGGCCTCGCGAGCCGAAATCTCGGCGGTTTCGATCGCCTGATTGCGGAGGATCTCGAGATTGCGGACCTCCTCGTCGCGGCGGATGCGCTCGCCGGAGACGGTCCGCTCCTGCGCGATGCGGGCCTTCTCCACGCTCTCGCGGGCGGCGATCTCGGCAGCCTCGATCGCCTCGGTGCGTCCGATCTCGAGCAGGCTCTTGCGCTGTTCGAGCGCGATGCGATCGGCCGTGATGGCGTTGTCCTGCGCGATGCGGGCCTTCTCGACGGCCTCGCGCGCCGCGATCTCGGCCTCGTCGAGCGCCCGGTTGCGGGCGATGCCGAGCGCTCGGACGCGCTCCTCCTGGGCGATGCGCGCAGTCTCGACGGCCTCGCGTGCCGCGATGTCCTCCTGGTCGAGGGCGCGCGTGCGCTCGATCTCACGGTTGCGCACCTCCTGCTCGCGGGCGATGCGCTCGGCGTTGACTGCCGTCTCCTGCAGGATGCGTGCCTTCTCGGTGGTCTCGCGGGCCGCGATCTCGGCCGCCTCCAGCACCTTGGCGCGCTCGATCTCCTTCTGACGGATCTCGCGCTCGGAGGTGATGCGGGCCGCGTTGATCGTCTGCTCGTTGGCGATGCGCGCCTTCTCGACCGTCTCGCGGGCCGCGATCTCGGCCTCCTCGACGGCCTGCGTGCGCGCGATCTCCTGCTGGCGGATCTCACGCTCGGAAGCGATGCGCGCCTCGCTGATCGCGCGCTCATTGGCGATGCGCGACTTCTCAATCTCCTCGCGCGAGAAGATCAGCGCCTGCTCGGCCTCGGTGTCGCGCGCCGCCCGCTCGCGGGCCACCTCGGCGCGCTGCACGGCGCGCTTGATCTCGATCTCGCGCTGCTGTTCGAGCCGCGCCGCCTCGCTGTCGCGCTCGATGTCGAGCGCCTGGCGCTCGGCCTCGAGGTTGCGGGTGCGGATGCGGATCATCGAGTCCTGCTCGATGTCGTTGCGCAGCTTCCGCTTGTCTTCGATCTCCTCGATGATCCGCGTCAGGCCGGCGGCGTCAAAGCGGTTCGACGGGTTGAAGAACTGCAGATCGGTCTGGTCGAGATCGGTCAGCGCGACCGATTCCAGCACGAGGCCGTTCTGGTCGAGTGCCTCGGCAGCGGCGTCCTTGACGCGCTGGACGTAGGTGCCGCGCTGCTCGTGCATCTCCTCCATCGTCATCTCGGAGGCGACGGTACGCAGCGCCGAGATGAACTTGCCGGAAAGCAGGGCGTTAAGCTGATCTGGCTGCAAGGTACGCCGGCCGAGCGTCGCGGCGGCGACCGAGACCGATTCCCGCTGCGGTCGAACGCGCACGTAGAACTCGGCATCGATATCGACGCGCATCCGGTCGCGGGTGATCAGCGCGTCGTTGTTGGCGCGCGTCACGGCGAGCTGCAGCACGTTCATGTTGACCGGCGTGACGTCGTGAATGATCGGCAGCACGAACGCGCCGCCATTGATCACCACCTTTTCGCCGAACAGGCCGGTGCGGACGAAGGACACCTCCTTCGACGAGCGGCGATAGAGCCAGTTCACCAGATAGACGACGATGGCGATGACGATCACCGCCACGATCAGCCAGAGGATCAGCGATCCGATCAGCTGTCCCGTCATGTCCTCATCCTCCCGCCCGTCTTTCGGGTCACTTCGACTTGCCGGCTTGGCGCGCCGGTCTCTTCGTCGTCTGCTTGTCCGTCGTCTCTTGCCGGCGCGCGATCCGCTTGAAGGCGCGGGTCTGGTCGCGGATAGCGACCTCGACCGGCAGGCGCTCCATCGAGGACGCGCCGTAGAAGCCGTGGCAATGCTTCGTGTTCTTCATGATGAAATCGGCATCGGCCGGCTCGGCGACCGGCCCGCCATGGACGAGGACGATGGCGTCCTTCTTCACGGCGAGCGCCGCCGCAGCCCAGGCGTCGACGCGCGCCGGGCAGTCCGCCAGCTTCAGCGCCGTTTCGGCGCCGATGGCGCCGCCGGTCGTCAGGCCGAGATGGCAGACGATGATGTCGGCGCCGGCCTTGGCCATGGCGCGCGCGTCGTCCTCGCAGAACACGTAAGGCGTGGTCAGCAGGCCCTTCTGGCTGGCGAGCGCGATCATCTCGACCTCGAGCCCGTAGCCCATGCCGGTCTCTTCGAGATTCTTGCGGAAGATGCCGTCGATCAGCCCGACCGTCGGAAAATTCTGGACGCCGGCGAAGCCGATCCGCCTGATATCGTCGAGGAAGACGTCCATGCGCCGGAACGGATCGGTGCCGCAGACCCCGGCGATCACCGGCGTCCGCTGCACCACGGGCAGCACCTCGGCGGCCATCTCCATGACGATGGCGTTGGCGTCGCCATAGGGCATCATGCCGGAGAGCGAGCCGCGCCCGGCCATGCGGTAGCGGCCGGAATTGTAGATCACGATGAGGTCGATGCCTCCGAGCTCCTCGCATTTGGCGGAGAGCCCGGTACCGGCGCCGCCGCCGATGATCGGCTCGCCCTTGGCGATCATTGCCCGGAAACGCTTCAGCAGGGTCTTCTTGTCGAAAGGCGTCATGACCTGCCTCCGCTGGCCCGCTCGCGCCGGCGGCCGGCATGCAGTGCGCGGAACTGCTGAACCAGCGCCGCGGCGAAGGCGGGGTCGTTGATGTGAAGCGGCAGGCGGATGAGCTGCCGGTTGGCGCTGGTGCGCACCGTCTGCTCCAGCGCCTGGAACAGCGCGGCGTTGGCGGCCGGGTCATGGAAGGCCTGGCCCGGCGCATCGAGCGCCGAGACGCCGCCTTCGGGGATCAGGAAGCGGACCGGGCCTTCCATCTGGTTCAGCCGCTCGCCGATCCAGCGGCCCATGCGCGCATTCTCCTCCGGCGTCGTCCGCATCAGCGTGATCTGCGGGTTGTGCGGGTAGAGCTTGCGGCCGCGATAGCGCTCGGGGACCGTCTCGGGCGCGAAGAAGTTGACCATGTCGAGCGCGCCGACCGAGCCGACATAGGGGATGCGCGTGCGGATGACCGCGCCGAAACGGTCCTCCGTCGCCGGCAGGAAGCCGCCCATCATCATGTCGCAGATCTCGGTGGTCGAGACGTCGATCACCGCGCCGACGAGGCCGGAATCGACCAGCTTCTCCATCGACTGGCCGCCGGTGCCGGTGGCGTGGAAGACGAGCGGCTCCCACTCGGCCTCGAGCAGCTTGGCGACCTGCTGAACGCAAGGCGTCGTGACGCCGAACATGGTCAGGCCGACCAGCGGCTTCTCGGGCTCGGCCCGCCGCGGCGTGGCCTCGCGCTTGAGTTCGGCGAGCCGTGCCTTCGCCATCGCCGCGACCGCGCGCGCGCCATTGCCGAGCACGAGCCGCGAGACGCGGTTCAGCCCCTGCACATCCGTGACGGCGTGCATCATCGTGATGTCGGTCGCACCGACATAGGCGCGCACATCCCCCGAGGCCATGGTCGAGATCATCAGCTTGGGCACGCCGACTGGGAGAGCCTGCATCGCCGGCGTCACGATCGCGGTGGCGCCGGAGCCGCCGGCGGAGATGATGCCGAGCACGCCCTCCTGCCGCGGCAGCCAGGCCGCGAAGGCCTCCGTCATCGCCGCGACCGCCGTGCCGCGATCGCCCGAGGAGATGCCGGTCGAGCCCCTGGCCGAGGCGAGCGCGACCTGCTGGGGCGTGACGTCGCCGCCGGCGCTGCGGCCCGAGGTCGAGAGATCGACCAGCAGGGTTCGCAGCCCCTCGGCGCGGACGAGGTCGCGGATATAGCGCAGCTCCTCCCCTTTGGTGTCGAGCGTGCCGGCGACGACGACATAGGGCTCGCCCGCGGCTGCCGCTGCGGCGAGCGGCCGGATCGCGCCGACATGCGCGCCGTCGCGCGTCGCCAGGGTCGGGCGGGAGATCGTGCGCGCCTGGGCCTCGATCCGCGCCGCCGGGATGGGCTGCGACCAGCGGGTCGGGATGACGGGGTTGGCATTGTAGACGCGGGTCGGGCCCGCGGCGATGGCGGGCGCAGGACGTGCGGCGGCAGCGCCGGCCGTGGGCTCAGGCGCGCCGTCGGTCTCGTCATGGCCATGGCGCCCGACACCGAGCAGGCGCTGCTGCAGATCGCGGTCGCCGGCGAGCGTCGCCGAGGCGATGATGCGGTTGACCCGGCCATTGACCATGATGGCGACCGGATCTGACATCTGCGTGGCGACGCCGATGTTCTGCTCGATGACCAGGATGGCGACATCGCCCTGGTCGGCGAGCCGGACGAGCATCTCCTCGACATGGGCGACGATCACCGGCGCCAGCCCCTCGGTCGGCTCGTCCATGACGAGCAGGCGCGGGTTGAGCATCAGCGCCCGGCCGATCGCCAGCATCTGCTGCTCGCCGCCCGAAAGCTGCGCGCCGCCATTGTTGCGGCGCTCGGCGAGTCGGGGAAAGGCTTCGTAGATGCGCTCACGCGTCCAGCTGCCGCGCTTGCCGCGCTGCATCAGCTGGAGATGCTCGTCGACGGTGAGCGAGCGCCAGAGCCGGCGCCCCTGCGGGACATAGCCGATGCCGAGGCGGGCGATCTCGGCGGGCGAGCGGCCGGCGATCTCCTCTCCGAAGAAGCGGATCGAGCCCGACGAGATCGGCACGAGCCCCATGATCGCCTTGCACATGGTCGTCTTGCCCATGCCGTTGCGGCCGACAACGGACAGCACGCCGCTCTCCAGCGTGAGGTCGACGCCCTGCAGGGCATGGGAGCGCCCGTAGAACACGTTGAGCCCGGCGATTTGCAGGATCGGCACGCCGGCGGCGGGCGGAGGCCTGAAGCGCTCAGCCATGGCCGCCTCCGAGGTAGAGTTCCTGCACCTCGGGATCGGATTCGATTTCGTCCGGCCGGCCTTCCTTGAAGATGCGGCCGTTGTGCATCATCGTCACGCTCTCGACGACGCGCAGCGCCACATCCATGTCGTGCTCGATGATGATGTAGCCGATATGAGCCGGCAGCGAGGTCAGGATATGGACGAGGTCGCGCCGCTCCGTCGGCGAGAGGCCCGCCGCCGGCTCGTCGAACAGGATGAAACGCGGCGCGCCCGACAGGGCGAGCGCGATTTCGAGCTGGCGCTGCTGGCCATAGGCGAGCTCTCCGACCAGCCGGTCCTTGACCGCAGAAAGATGCACGGCCTCGACCAGCCCTTCGGCGGCGTGGACGAGCGCATCGTCGCGGCGCGGTCGGACGAGGGAGAAGCGGTTCCGCGAGACGCCCCGGCAGGCCAGATAGACATTGTCGAGGACCGACAGCCCGGTGAACAGCGAGGAGATCTGATAGGTGCGCCGCAGGCCGCGGCGGATGCGCTCCTGAGGTGGAAAGGCGGTCACATCCTCCCCGAAGAACCGGATCAGGCCGGTGCTCGGCGCGAAATCCCCGGTGATGCAGTTGAACAGGGTCGTCTTGCCCGCACCATTCGAGCCGAGCACGGCGCGACGCTCGCCGGGCCGCACCGAGAGCGTGACGTCGGACAGCGCGGCGAGCGCACCGAACAGCCGCGAGACGCCGCGCAATTCCAGCGCATTGGCCGAGCCGGCAGAGGCCAGGGTCTCGCGTGCGGTGACGGCGCTCATGGCGAGCCCCCGCCGATGCGCATGCCGGCCTCGCGGGCCTCGCTGCCCTTGCGATAGCGCTCGCGCAGGCGTTGCCAGATGCCGATCAGCCCGTCGGGCGAGAACAGCACGATGACGAGGAAGCCGAGGCCGATCAGCAACTGGTAGCGCTTGCCGTCGAGGCCGACCCCTTCCAGCATGTCGAGCGAGAAGGTCCGCAGCAGCACATAGACGAGTGCGCCGATGAACGGGCCGATCGGGCGGCTGAGGCCGCCGACGACGGCGATGATCAGCATGTCGACGACCGGACCTACCCCGGCCGTGCCGGGCGAGATCTGGCGCTGATACCAGACCAGCAATACGCCGGCGCAGGCGGCGATGAACGAGGCGAAGGCGTAGGCCGCGATGCGATGGGCGACGACGTCGAAGCCGAGGGCCGCCATGCGGCGCGGATTGTCGCGCGTTCCCTGCAAGGCGAGACCGAAGGGCGCCCGCGAGACATAGATCACCGCGCCATAGGCCAGAGCGGAACAGGCCAGCGTGAGATAGTAGAAGGGCAGATTCTGGCCCCAGTCGACGCCGAGGAAGACCGGCGGCTTGATGCCGTTGAAGCCGCTGAAGCCGTTGAAGATCGTGTAGTTCTGCAGCGCGAGGTAATAGAAGGCCGAGGCGATCGCGAGCGTGATCATGATCGTGTAGATGCCTTCGGTCCGCACCGAAAGCGCGCCGCTGAGTGTGCCGAACAGGGTCGCGACCAGGATCGCGACCGGCGCCGCTATCCACCAGGGCCAGTGCAGGCTTATCTGCGAGATCGCGCTGTCGCCGAGGATCGCGACGAGATAGCCGGCGCAGGCCGCCACCGTCATCTGCGCGAGGCTGACGATGCCGCCATAACCCGCCAGGAACATCAGGCCGAGCGCGACGAGGCCGAGGATCATAGAATAGGCGAAGATCTGGACGAGCCAGAACGGGCTCGCGATCGCGGGCATCACCAGCAGCAGCACCGCCACGACCCAGAAGGCCGTGCCGCGGCGCGCCAGCCAGGCCGGAAAGCCCTCCCGGGTGCGGGCGCGTTGCTCGAGGTTGAGATCGGCGATCGCCATGCTCAGCGCCTCGCCGCCAGGCCCTGCGGCCGCACCGCCAGGACCGCCACCATGATGACGAAGGTCAGCATCACCGCGTAGGTCGGCATGTAGACCGAGCCGAACTGCTCGGCGAGGCCGACGATCAGCGCGCCGATCGCCGCGCCGGGGATCGAGCCCATGCCGCCGACGATGACGACGACGAGCGACGACAGCAGGATCTTGGTGTCCTCGCCCGGCTGCAGCGACTGGAAGGTGCCGCCGACGACACCGGCCAGCCCCGCGAGCCCGGCGCCGAAGGCGAAGATCATCACGAAGACGAGCTGGACGCGCACGCCGGTCGCCGAGAGCATGTCGCGATCGTCGACACCGGCACGCACCAGCATGCCGACCCGTGTCCGGTTGAGCGCGAGCCACATCAGGACACCGACGATGATCGCTCCGACCAGGATCGCGAGGCGCACCAGCGGATAGGTCATCATCACCGGATCGCCATTGCCGCGCAGCGCCACGACGAAGGGCAGCTGGACCGGGCCGGAGAGCCAGTCCGGCGTCGTCACCTGGAAGGTGTCGCCGCCATAGTTCCACAAAAGGAGGTCGGCGAAGATGATCGAGAGGCCGATGGTCACCAGCGTCTGACGCAGGTCCTGGCCTTCCATCCAGCGGAAGAGCAGCACCTGCATCAGCACGCCGACGATGCCGACGACGACGAAGGCGGCCAGGAGCGCCAGGAGCCAGGAGCCGGTGAGATGGCCGACGCTGTAGCCGAGATAGCCGCCGAACAGATAGAGCGAGCCATGGGCGAGATTGACGTTGCGCATCAGCCCGAAGATCAGGGTGAAGCCGCTGGCGACCAGGAAATAGAGCGCGCCGAGCGTGATGCCGTTGAACAGCGCGCTCAGGAAGACGCGCTTGCGTCCCAGCATCGCTTCCATCCCCGGCGTCCAGACCGAGAAGATCAGCCAGGCGAGGATGCCGACCGCGAAGATGACGACCAGAGACCAGATCGGGCGGCGCGCGACGAAGTCAGACATGGGCCGCCTGCATGGGCGCCGGGCCGACCGTGCGCAGCACGCGGCGGTAGTCGCGCGGCGCCATGCCCATATGGGCGGTGAAGAAGCGGGTGAAGACGCTCTGGCAGGAGAAGCCGAGGCCGTTGCCGATCCGCGTCACCGGGTCCTGCGAGAAGACCAGCCGGTCGAGCGCGGCATCGAGGCGGACGGTGTTGGAAAAGACCGTCGGCGTCACGCCGACCTGCTGGCGGAACAGCTTGAAGAAATGCGCCCGCGACAGCCCGGCTTCGCGGGCGACGCGCTCGAGCGCGCCATCATAGCTCGGGTGATCTTCGAGCAGCCGGCAAGCGCGCAGCACCCGGCGGTCGAGCGCGCCTTCCGGCGCGAGATGGGCGAAGGAGGAAGCCAGCGTCGGCTCGATCGGTTCGCTGGAGGCCTGCGCCAGTGCCATCAGCACCGGCCCGAGATTGAGGTCGCGGCGTGAGCACAGCAGCATCTCGACGATCTTGTCGCGCCAGGCGGCAAGCTCGCGGGTCACGACCAGCTCCGATGACGGAAAGAACGATCCTCCGAAGGGTGACATGCCCTGGGCCGCCAGCCATTCCGGCCTGAGGTAGACGACGAGGAAGAGGCCGAAACAGCCCTTGCTCTCCGGCTGGAAATTGTGCGGTTCCCACGGGTTGATCGCGACCCCCATGAAAGGGTCGACGCGCGTCGTATGGCTGCCGACGGTCACGAGCCCACGCGATCCTTCGAGGAAGAAGATCAGATGCGCTTCGCGATGGGCGTGCAGCACCAGGGGCCGGTCGAGATCGTAGATCGAAACCCGGCCGAACGGACCGTGGCAGACCGCGACTGCGCGACTCATGGTTCCTCTCGAAAACAGGTCCGGCGGCACGACATTGGCCTCGTCAGGCCAGCCGCCATCCGTCGCCTGCGCAGATCATCGCAGGCGGCGGCACCGGGACGTCACAGGGACGAAGGGGGCGCGCATCTCGCGTAGCTCCCCCTTCGGCAGTCTTCGTCAGGCGTCTACTTCTTGCATTCCGGGTTGGTGCGCGAAGGCAGGCCCACCGCCTTGAAGGCTTCCGGGGACAGGCCCATCGTCTTCGACACGTTCGGAACCGTGCGGACGAACTTGTTGGTGAGTTCGCCGTTCGGCAGTTCCGCGACCTCGGTGATGAAGGTCGTCGCGATCGCCTGCCGGTCGTCGTCGAGCTTGATCTTGCCGTTAGGCGCATCGAGCTCGACCTTGGCCAGTTCAGCCCGCAGCTTCGCGCCGCCGTCCGAAAGGTCGGCGTTGACCTTGCCCAGCGCCGTCGCGAGCGCGGTGAAGGCGTTGTAGTAGTTGGTCGCGAAGAGGGACGGGCTGGCGAAGCGCTTGTCCGCCGGGAAGGCGTCCTGATAGGCCTTGACCCAGGCTTTCCAGCGCGGATCGTCCCAGGCATCCGCGACTCCGCCGGAGGACGGCGTGCCGACGAGGAGTTTCTTGGCCGCGCCGCGCGAGGAGAGCACGGTCTGGTCGACCATGATCGAGCCGCCGACGAACTTCGCGTTGCCGCCGGTCTGGCTGTACTGGTTCAGGAAGTTGACCGCGTCGCCGCCGCCGAGGCCGAGGAAGACCGCATCGACATCATCGGGAATATTGGCGATGACCGAGCCGAAATCCTTGGTGCCGAGCGGCACCCATTGGCGCTGGGTGATCTGCCCGCCGGCGCCGCAATAGCCGAGCGCGAAGCCGAAGACCTGCGTGTAGGGGAAGGAGTAATCCTCCGCGATCACGGCGATCTTCTTGAAGCCCTTGTCCTTGAAGACGTAGTCGCCGAGCCCGGCCATCCACATCGCGCCGTTGCTGTTGAAGCGGAAATAGTTCGGCGACGGATTGACGTAAGTGGTCTCGAGCGCGCCCGAGGACCCGTCGACGACGGTCACGTTCGGAACGGTCTTGGAGTAGTCGCGGATGGCGATGCCCTCGGAGCCCGAGAGCGGCCCGACGATGACCTGGACCTTGTCCTGTTCGACGAGCTTGCGCGCGGCCCTGAGCGCGGAATCCGGGCTGGCATCGGTGGTGGCGATGATCAGCTCGACTTCCCGCCCGGCGATCTTGTTGCCGAGCTGTTTCAGCGCCACCTGGACGCCGCGCACGCCATCCTCGCCGCCGGACGTCAATGCGCCCGACAACGTCGCCATCATACCGATCTTGAGTTTTTCCTGGGCGCCGGCAACCGATGAGGCAGCGACGAGACTGCAGACCGCGACGGCGGTCAAAAGCACCTTTCGCATCGAATTTCCTCCCTTCGTGTCTGACCACGCCGAAGGTTTCAACGGCGAGGCCGAAGGCGGCTTTTGTATCCGCTCTAAGGGAAAGGTAGCACACGGCGCCCCGCTGCCAAGGTCGCGGACATTGCGCAGGGTCTGCTTTTTGGGCTTCGGCACCAGCTTTGCCCGGCCGGGTCGCATTCCACGGCGATCCGGAACCAATCGAAAAATCACTCCGCCAAAATCGCTGTATTGGAGAGCTTCCGCAGATCCGAATGGCATTCCCGTGGGCAGCTTCACTTGGCGGGAAGCAGGCGAAACGCGATCAGCTTCAGTTCATCCAGAAAGTCAGCTCCAGAAACAGGACCTGACTCAACGTCATCAACGATCGATCACGCGTCTTTCATTGCGCGCTGCGTGTCCGGCTCCGCCCCCGTGAAGGGAGCGGAAGGCACTGAAGACGCGCGCCCGGTGAAGGCGTTTCAGACCTCAATCCGCCAGTGACGACGCGAGCACCCTGACGACATGCACGGCCTCGCGGCCGGCGCCGTCATGAATCTGGTGGCGACAGCTGGTGCCGTCGGCGACGACGAGATCGTCCGGACCGGCCTTGCGTACCGCCGGGAGCAGCGACAGTTCGCCCATGGCGAGCGAGACGTCGATGGTCGCGGCGCCATAGCCGAAGGCGCCGGACATGCCGCAGCAGCTCGACTCGATCGGCCTGACCTCGAGCCCGGGCACCGCCCGCAGGGTCTTCTCGACCGCGCCCATCGCGTCGAAGGCCTTCTGGTGGCAATGGCCGTGCAGATGCGCGACACGCCCGGCCTGGTCCTGCAATGGCAGGCTGGTCTTTCCTGCCGCCATGTCCGTCGCCAGCAATTCCTCGACCAGCAGCGCCGCCTTGGCCAGCAGCTCGACTTCGGCCTTCGGCAGCAGCGCTCCGAACTCGTCGCGGAAGCTCATCAGGCAGGACGGTTCGAGCCCGACCACTCGCGCGCCCTTTACGACATAGGGGCTGAGCGCATCGAGCGTCCGCCTTGCCTCGGCGCGGGCCTCGTCGACCAGCCCGGCCGAGAGGAAGGTGCGCCCGCAGCAGAGCGGACGACCGCCATCGGCAGCTTCGACGCGGTGCAGGCGATAGCCGCCAGCTTGCAGCACGCGCTCGGCCGCCTCCAGGTTCTCGCGCTCGAAATAGCGGTTGAAGGTGTCGCCGAAGAGCACGATGTCGCGGCCATCGCCTTTGACGGCAGACACGCTCGACGGCGCAGCCGCCTCGCGCCAGGGCTTGCGCCAGACCGGCAGCGAACGCCTGGCGCTGAAGCCGAGCCAGCGCTCGCTGAGCTTCGCCAGCAGCGGAATGCGGTCGCGCAGATTCATCAATGGTGCGAGCCTGGCGGCGAACGGCGCATAGCGCGGCAGGAAGGCGATCAACCGCTCCTTCAGCGGCAGGCCGTGCTTGGCGTGATAGTGATGCAGGAACTCGACCTTCATCCGGGCCATGTCGACGCCGGTCGGGCAATCGCGCTTGCAGCCCTTGCAGGAGACGCAGAGATCGAGCGTCTCCTTCATCTCCGGCGAGGTGAAGGCGTCCGGCCCAAGCTGGCCGGAAATCGCGAGGCGCAATGAATTCGCCCGCCCGCGGGTCAGATGCTGCTCCTCGCGCGTCGCGCGCCAGGACGGGCACATCGTGCCGCCCGCCATTTTCCGGCAGGTGCCGTTGTTGTTGCACATCTCGACCGCGCCGCCGAGGCCGCCCCAGTCGGACCAGTCGAGCGCGGTCGCGACCGGCACCGGCGTCGCGTAGCCCGGCGGGAAGCGCATCAGGCTGCGGTCGTCCATATGGTAGGGGCGGACGATCTTGCCGGGGTTGAGATGGTTCTCCGGATCGAAGCCGTCCTTCACTGCCTCGAAGGCCCGGGTCAGTGGCCCGCCGAACATCGGCTCGACGAAGTCGGAACGCGAAATGCCGTCGCCATGCTCGCCGGAATAGGAGCCCTTGAAGCGGCGCACGAGGTCGCAGGCCTCCTCGGCGATGCCGCGCATCGCCTTCACGCCGGCTTCCGTCTTCATGTTGAGGATCGGGCGGACATGCAGGCAGCCGACGGAGGCGTGCGCATACCAGGTGCCGCGCGTGCCATGCCGCTCGAAAAGGGCTGTAACCGCATCGGTATAGTCGGCGAGGTGCTCGAGCGGGACGGCGCAGTCCTCGATGAAGGAGACCGGCTTCCCGTCGCCCTTCATCGACATCATGATGTTGAGGCAGGCCTCGCGCACCTCCCAGACCGGCTTCTGGCGGGCGGGCTCGATCACCTCGACAACCGCGTCCGGAAAACCGTGATCGGACATGCACTGGTCGAGCCGCCTAAGGTCGCGCTTCAGCGCTTCGAGGTCGTCGCCGGCGAACTCGACCAGCAGCAGGCAGTTCGGCTTGCCCCTGGTGATGTCGGCGAGCGTGCGCACGAAGAGCGGGATGTCGGCGCCGAGCACCAGCACATTGTTGTCGACGAGCTCGACCGCGGCCGGCCCGAGCGCGACGATATGCTGTGTCGTCTCCATCGCGGCGCGGAAATTCGGGAAATGGCAGACGCCCATGACGCGGTGCTGCGGCAGCGCCGAGAGCTTCAGCGTCGCCTCAGTGGTGATGGCGAGCGTCCCTTCCGAGCCGACCAGGAGATGCGACAGGTTCGGCCGCGGCACGATCAATTCGTCGAGATTATAGCCACCGACACGGCGCTGCACTTTTGGGAAGATCGCCTCGATCTCACCGCGATGGCTCTCGGCCAGCGACAGCATCCGCGCCATCAGATCGCGCGTCCGGACCGAGGCATTGTCGCCAAGCGGAGCGTCGCCGAGCGCGAAGGCCTCGCCATCGTGGAACTGCGCCCGCAGGCCGATGACGTTGTCGACCATCTTGCCGTAGCGCAGCGAGCGCGCGCCGGAGGAGTTATTGCCGGCCATGCCGCCGATCGTGCAGCGGCTCGCGGTCGAGGGCTCGACCGGGAAGAACAGCCCGTCCTTCTTCACATGGGTGTTGAGGGCTTCCAGCACGATGCCGGGCGCGACCGAGACGGTGCGGCTCGCCGGATCATAGTCCCGGATCGCATTGAAATGCCGGCTCATGTCGAGGATCAGCGCATCGCCGATCGGCTGACCGTTCTGCGACGTGCCGCCGCCGCGCGCGATCACCGGCACGCCGTGCTCGGCGGCGATCGTCAGCGCCGCGGCGATGTCGGCCTCGCTCTTCGGGAAGGCGACGCCTTGCGGAATGATCTGGTAGATCGAGGCGTCGGTGGCATAGCGCCCGCGGGTGAAGGCGTCGAAGCGCACCTCCCCTTCCAGCGCCTGCGCGAGGCGCCGTTCCAGCCCGAGATTGCGAGAGCCCTGCTTGGTCAGGGGGGCTGCGTGGGTCATCGTTCTGCTAGCCAATTCTAATGTGAGCCGTCATCCCGGCCGTAGCGAAGCGGAGTGCCGGGATCCATCGTAAATCCCGGCGCTCTGCGATGGATCCCAGAGCGGCGCGGTTTTGCGGCCTATCCGGGATGACTGTGGTTCTTTTCGAAGGTGGCACGACTACTCGGCGGCCTCCGCCGCCTTGCCGGCATGGCGGCCGCGCGCGGTGGCGATCAGGTCCGAGACCGGCCCCCAGAGCAGCAGGATCATGGCGAGGATGACGAGGGTGGTGACCAGGCCATTGGCGATGAAGACGTGCAGGCTGCCGCCGGAGCCGAGCAGGGCCTGGCGGAAGGCATCCTCCGCCCGGTCACCGAGCACCAGCGCCAGAACCAGCGGCGCCAGCGGATAGTCGAGCTTCTTGAAGACGTAGCCGACGACGCCGAAGATCAGCATCAGCCAGATGTCGAAGATCGAGTTCGAGATCGTATAGGCGCCGATGGCGCAGACGATCAGGATCACCGGCGCGACGAAGGAGAAGGGCACGCGCATGATCGCCGCGAACAGCGGCACGGTCGCGAGCACGATGATCAGCCCGGCGAGATTGCCGAGATACATCGAGGCGATCAGCCCCCAGACGAAGTCCTTCTGCTCGACGAAGAGCATCGGCCCGGGCTGCAGCCCCCAGACCAGCAGGCCGCCGAGCAGCACCGCGGCCGTCGCCGAGCCGGGAATGCCGAGCGCCAGCATCGGCAGGAGCGCGCTGGTGCCGGCAGCGTGCGCCGCCGTCTCCGGCGCCAGCACGCCCTCGATCTCGCCCTTGCCGAAGTTCTTGCCGCGCTTCGAGAAACGCTTGGCGAGCCCGTAGCCCATGAAGGAAGCCGCGATCGCACCGCCCGGCGTCACACCCATCCACATGCCGACCAGCGAGGAGCGGATCAGCGTCGCCCAATAGCGCGGCAGCCCGGCCCAGGTGCGCAGCACGACCATCAGGTCGATCCGCGCCTGCTTGCCCTTGAAGACCAGCCCTTCCTCGACCGTCAGCAGGATCTCGGAGACACCGAACAGGCCGATCACCACGATCAGGAAGTCGAAACCGCGCATCAGCTCGGTCGAGCCGAAGGTCATGCGCAGATCGCCGGAGATCGAGTCGAGGCCGACGGCCGCGAGCAGGAAGCCGATGCAGAGCGAGGCCAGGATCTTGGCGCGGTTCTCGCGGCCCATGCCGATGAAGGAGCAGAAGGTCAAAAGGAAGACGGCGAAGAACTCGGCCGGCCCGAAGCGCAGCGCGAACTGGGCGACCAGCGGCGCGACGAAGGTGATCAGGATGACGCCCGAGAGCGCCCCGATGAAGGAGGCGGTGAAGGCTGCGGTCAGCGCTTCGGCCGCCTTGCCCTGCACCGCCATCGGATAGCCGTCGAAGGTGGTCGCCACCGACCAGGCCTCGCCCGGTATGTTGAACAGGATCGAGGTGATCGCTCCGCCGAACAGCGCCCCCCAGTAGATCGAGGAGAGCAGGATGATCGCCGAGGTCGGGTCCATGCCGAAGGTCAGCGGCAGAAGGATCGCGACGCCATTCGGACCACCCAGCCCCGGCAGCACGCCGACGACGATGCCGAGGATGACCCCGATCGCCATGAAACCGATATTCTGCCAGGACAGCGCGATCTGGAAGCCGGTGATCAGCGAGGAGAGGTCATCCATAGGCGAAACCTCAGTAGCCGAGCATGGCTTCGAGCGGGCCCTTGGGCAGGGGCACGCGGAATTGCAGCTCGAAGATCCAGAAACAGGCGAGCGGCACGAGCAGCGCGGTGAGCGCGATGCTCCACCAGCGCGAAGTCGCGATCACGCCCATGAAGACGAGGATGAAGACGGCGGAAGCGACATAGAGCCCGAGCGGCTGGATCAGCGCGACGAAGACGATCAGCGGCCCCAGCACCCGCACCACCTGCCCCAGCTGCGCGTAGGTGACGAAGATCTTGTTCTCGGCGCGGAACGACTGGAACAGGATGAACAGCGACGCGGCGAGGAAGAGCCAGCCGACACGGGCCGGGAAGAAGCCGTTCTGCGGGCCGTTATCCCAACCGGCACCCCGGCCATAGGAATCCCAGAGCACGATCAGGCCGAGGCCGATCAGGATCGCGGCCGTGGCGATCTCGACCGGGCGGCGCGAGATGCCGCGTTCTTGGATTTCAGCTTCGACGGGCTGTGTCATTCACCGGTCCTCGCGTGTCATCCCGGACAAGCGGCGCAGCTGCGCCGATCCGGGATCCATTCCTGAGCCGTTCCGGCATGGATCCCGGGCCTCCCTTCGGTCGCCCGGGATGACGCAGCACCCCGGTGACCGTAGCAGGTTCACTTGGCCATGAAGCCAGCATCGCCCATCAGCTTGGCGTGCTTCTCCTCGTCGGCCTTGAGGAACTGCACGAAGGCATCGCCGTCGCGGTAGTCGGGAACCAGCGCGCTGCGCGCCAGGTAGTCCTTCCATTCCGGCGTCTCGGAGACCTTCTTGAACAGGTTCACATAATAGGCCTGCTGGTCCTTGGTGACCTTGCCCGGCATGAACATGCCGCGCAGCATCTGATAGGTGACGTTCAGCCCCTGCGACGCGCAGGTCGGGATATCAGCCCAGGATTTTCCGTCGGCGACCGGGGTCGAATAGGTCATCTTCTGATCGGAGAAGACGCAGAGCGGCCGGGTCGCGCCGCCGCGCCAGTTGGCGACGTCCTCGGCCGGGTTGTTGGTGCTGGCGTCGATATGGTTGCCCGAGAGCTGCGTCGAGGTCTGGCCGCCGCTGGTGTGCGGGATGAAGGCGAATTTGACGCCGCCGGCCTTCTCCATCGCGAAGACGATCAGGTTGTCCTCACGCTTGGACGAGGTGCCGCCGACCTTCAGTGGCGGCGACGCCGCCTTGGCCGCGGTCATGAAGTCGCCGGCATTCTGGTACGGCGCCTTGGCATTGACCCAGAGGACAAAGGAGTCCTGCGCCATCATCGCGACCGGCGTGTAGTCCTGCCAGTTCAGCGGCAGCTTGGTCGCCATCGGCGTCATGAAGATGCCGCTCGAAGTGGTAATCAGCTTGTGGGGGTCGCCGACCGATTTCTGGATGTCGAGCATGCCTTCGGCGCCGCCGGCCGCCGGCTTGTTGACGACGATGACCGGCTGCGAGGTCAGGTTGTGCTTCTGGATGATGCCTTGCATCGTCCGCGCCATCTGGTCGGAGGCCCCGCCGGCGGAGAAGGGCACGACGATCTCGATCGCCTTGCTCGGCTCCCAGGCCAGGGCCGGCATAGTTCCGGCTGCGAGAACCGCACATGCGGCAAGCAGATGCTGCTTCATGATGATCCGAACCTCCCTCTGTCGCGCTCTGTCGGCGTCGTAAGGGGAAGCCTAGAATCAAAAAATTTTGCATTCAATCCGAAAAATGACCTCAGTCGAATTGAAGGCGAAAATCATCGTCGAGCGACCAGAGCCGGTAAGTTGCCGAACAAGGCAGGCGCCGTCCCAGGTCCCGCCCGGCCTCACCCCCAACATCAAGCCACTTGGGAGCGGCAAGCGCGCCGAGGCGCGCAGAGCTTCAGCCTTCGGACTCCGCCTCCGCCGCCTCGCTCACGCTGCGCTGCTCGGCAGCCTTGCGTTTGTTGCGCAGATGCATGAACAGGATGTCGCTGAGCTCGCTGCCGGCGCGGCGTCGCAAAGCGTCGAGGATCGCTTCATGCTCGCGCATCGCTTCGCCCCAGCGGTCGCGATCGGTGGCGAGATTGGCCGAATAGCGCACCCGCCGGATACGGCCCGCGAAGCTGGCATAGGTCGCGGCCAGCGTCGCATTGCCCGCCGCCGCGACGATCATGCGGTGGATCTCCTGATTGCACTGGAAGTAACCGTGCATGTCGCGGCGCAAATAGAAGCGGTACATCTCGTGATGGACCCGCTCGATCTCCGCGACCTCCTCGTCGCTGACGCGCTCGCAGGCGAGCCGCCCGGCAAGGGATTCGAGGCCACCCATCACATCGAAAAGCTCGCGCAGATCGTCGGCATTGAGCGCCCGCACGCGCGCGCCGCGATTGGGCAGAAGCTCGATCAACCCCTCGGCGGCGAGAACCTTGAGCGCCTCGCGCAGCGGCGTCCGCGAGATCCCGAAACGGTCGCAGAGCAGTCTTTCGGGAACGCGCGCACCATCGGCAAGATTGCCCTCGACGAGGTAGTCGCGCAGCGCCGCCAGCAACTCGCCATGCAGCGAAACCGGCACGCGCGCAGCCTCTCCCACGGCAGTCTCGCCCGGGCCAGCCTCCGCCACACCGTCTTTGCGCGCATCCAGAACCATACTCGTCATGAACAATCGCTAGTTCAACGACATAGCGCTGTCGAGGCCCCACGGAACCAAAATGAGCACGATCCAGTGATTGCCAAAGAAAAAAATGAATGCAAAATGAAACCCGACCTCACGGCGCGGGCTTGCAGCCGGATCAGACGGGTTGGAAGAGGATAGCATCATGAGCGCACAACAGGGTCGGCATTTCCTGCATATTCCCGGCCCGAGCCCGATTCCGGACCGGATCCTGCGCGCCATCGCGATGCCGATCATCGACCACCGCAGCGCCGAATTCGCCGCGCTCGGCAAGCACGTGCTCGAGGGCAGCAAGGCGGTCTTCAAGACGAAGCAGCCGGTGGTAATCTACCCCTCCTCCGGCACAGGCGCCTGGGAAGCGGCGATCGTCAACACGCTCTCGCCCGGCGACACCGTGCTGATGGCCGAGACCGGCCATTTCGCGACCTTGTGGAAGAACATCGCCACGCGCTTCGGCGTCGAGGTCGAGTTCATCCCGGGCGACTGGCGTCGCGGCGCCGATCCGGCCGCGATCGAGGCCAGGCTCGCCGAGGACAAGGCCCGCAAGATCAAGGCGGTGATGGTCGTCCATAACGAGACCTCGACCGGCGCCACCAGCCGCGTCGCCGAGATCCGCAAGGCGATCGACGCCGCCGGCCACCCTGCCCTGTTCATGGTCGACACGATCTCGTCGCTGGCCTCGGTCGACTATCGCCATGACGAGTGGCAGGTCGACGTCACCGTCTCCGGCTCGCAGAAGGGGCTGATGCTGCCGCCCGGCCTCGGCTTCAACGCCGTCTCGGAAAAGGCGCGCGCGGCGTCGAAGACCAACACGCTGCCGCGCTCCTTCTGGGACTGGGAGGAGATGATCAAGATCAATGCCGGCGGCTTCTTCCCCTATACGCCCGCGACCAACCTCCTCTACGGGCTGAAGGAGGCGCTCGCCATGCTGCAGGAGGAAGGGCTGGACGAGGTCTTTTCCCGCCACCAGCGCCTCGCCAGCGCCTGCCGCGCCGCGGTCAAGGCCTGGGGGCTGGAAGTGCTCTGCGAGAACCCGGACGAGCATTCCCCGGTGCTGACCGCCGTGCTGATGCCGCCGAGCCATGACGCCGATCGCTTCCGCAAGATCGCGCTGGAGAAGTACAACATCTCGCTCGGCTCCGGACTCGGCAAGGTCGCGGGCAAGGTCTTCCGCATCGGCCATCTCGGCGAATGCAACGAGCTTGCTCTGCTCGGCGCCCTGTCAGGCGTGGAAATGGGGCTGGCGGCAGCCGGCGTCCCGCATCGCAGCGGCGGCGTCGCGGCAGCCATGGCGGACCTTGAAGAAAAGGACCGGCTGAACTGAGGCGCCGGCGTTCCAGCGGAATTGCGTCGCTTCGTTCACCGGCCCTTGCCCGCTGGCCATAAGAGCGATCCGCGCCCAAGATCGAAAACGGGCGCGCGGAAACTGGCCGAAGCCGTTTCCGCGCGCCCGCGGCGACAGTCTTGCGAGAAGCGACGCCGGCACCTGCCGGCGAGGAAACGACGTCAGTAGCGCTGATAGCGGTAGTCGTAGTCGTTGCGGTAGCCCCGCGGCGGCCCGTAGTCACGACGCGGGCCATAGCCGCGCGGCGGTCCATAGCCCGGTCGCGGGCCATAGCCGGGGGGCGGAGCATAGCCCGGGCCGTAGCCAGGACGCGGCCCCGGTGCGTAGCCACGGTTGGGTCCCGGCTGGCCGCGCCCCTGCTGTTGCTGCTGACGCGTCAGTTCCTGCATCATGTACAGGCGCCGCTCCTTGGCGGCCGACATGGTGAATTCCGCCGCCAGCCCGTCCAACTGCCGCGCGAGAGGCTGGGGCAGCGCCTCGGATGCCATTGCCGGAGCGGAAACACCGCCACCGATGGCAAAGGCCGCGAGGATCAATAGTTTACGCATAGCATCTCTCCTTACGTCCCTATTGAAGCCCACCAAGCATCAACAAGGGATGAACGGCATCGTTAACCGACGTTCATCAGGCGGATTGCACTGGCATTGCGTGTATAAGAGCACAATGCACGCCCAGATCGGACGGCACTAGACAGCAAAACTGATATGATCGCCGCGACATCAGCACAGAACCGAGCATCAACCGCCAGTATCGCGGCCTCCAGTTTGATCATCGGCATGCACGCCGGCAGACTTTCTGTCGGTCCTGCTTGAGGTCGGCGAGGAGCCTCAGAATTTGAGACTGAACGTTCCGCGTAGGGATTGATCGATCGTTTCGTTCGAGAACTGTCCGCCATAGGAGACCGCGAGCGTCGCCGTCTCGCTGATATCGACCTCGAAGCCCGCATTGACGATCGCTGCGTTGCGGGCGATCGGCGTACCCGCGATGCCGAAAAGCGGGCCGCCGGCGAAGGCCAGCGTCGCGATCGGCGTCGTGTCGCTGAAGGCATGGCGCCAACCGACCGAGCCGCGAGCGAGGATGTCGATCCCGCCCAGGCTGAAAACCGTCGAGCCCCGCAGCCCGACGGTGGTGAACAGCGTGTCGCCGGTATTGCCCGGGCTCGCCAGAGCCGCCGCCCCGCCGCGCTCGCTGAAGCCGTCGCTGTCGAGCCGCACATAGGCGAGGCTCGCAAACGGCTCGAGCGCGAACCCTCCGGCATCGAGCCGGTAGCCGAGATCGCCGAAGGCCTGAGTCACGCCAGCCCGGTAATCGGCGGCAAGGCCCTGGCCGAAGCCCGCGAACCCGACGGCCCGGCTGGTGCCGATGTCCTGCCAGGTGTGGCTCGCGCCGGCGCGCAGGCCAAGACGGCCCCATTGCGTGCCGCCATAGACGCCGAGATGGTAATCGTCGCTCGTGGCCGAGGAGATCCGCCCATCGACGCGAATATCGTTGCGGCTGTAGCCGGCCAGCATGCCGAAGCGCCAGGTATCGAAGACCGGGGCGTCCGCGCCGACGAAGAACCCGCCCGTCGCGCGATCCATCTTCGCGGCATTGCCGTTGCTGGACGTCGAGCCCCACGAGCCGAAGGCCTGGCCCCACACTGTCAGGCGGTCCGTTGCGCCGCACTCGCCCGGCGAGCGGCGCGTGCCTTCCGCCCGCTGGCCGGTGCGTGAAGCCTCCGCCGCCACGCCGCAGAAGGCGGTACGGACGCGGTCGGTCGCGGCATCGCGCACGAAATGGCTGGTCTCGAGCGTCGCCGTCCGGACGGAGGCATGAAGCTCGCCCGAGAGCTGGTCGAGCGCGCCGCGCGCGGCCGCCTCGTCGGGCAGGTTGAGGACCGCTGTGGTCACCAGATTGCCCGGCGGAGCTGGGTCGATGCCCGTGCCGGTGGCGACCTGGTTCGGCGTCCCGCCCACGGAGGCGATCGTCCGGCTCTGCTGCGTCACAAGATAAGCGTTGTTGGCATCATAGGCAGCGGCGAGCCGGATGAAGGCGGTGAGATCGGTCTCGCCGGTCAGGTCGAAGGTTCCGCGCAGGCCGTTGGTCGTGCTCAGAACGGTATAGCGGGTGCCGAGCCTGTAGGGCGCGGCGGCCGTCTTCGTGACGGCGATGACCGCACCGCTGTCAAGGGTCGCGGTGCCGTTGACGGCGATGCGGTCGGAGGCCGCCGAGCCCGGATCGACCTCGACCTGATAGACTGCGCCGGCCTGCTGGAGATAGGCGCCGTTGACCGAGAGCGTGCCCAGGCTACCGCCCGGTGCGATCGTGCCGCCTGTGGCGACCGTCGTCGCGCCGACGGTGCCCCCGCCCGCCAGCCTGGCGCCGCCATGGACCAGTACGGGCGAGTTCGCGATCGCGCCGTCGACGACCAGGGTTCCGGCGAACACATCGGTAGCGCCGCTATGGCTGCTCAGGCCCGTCAAGGTCGTGGCGCCCGCGCCTAGCTGAGCAAGACGGCCGGTACCGCTGATCCGGCCGTCGAAGCTGATGCTGTCGGAGCGGTTGAAGGCGAGCGCGCCATCGTTAACGACGTTCCCGCGCAGGCTGCCGGAGGTGCCGCCAGTGCCGATCTGCAGCGTGCCGGAGCGGATCGTACTGCCGCCGGCCTGCGTCGCATCCCCGGCGAGGACGAGGGTGCCCAGCCCATCCTTGGCGAGGGCGCCGCCTCCGGCCACGCCGCCGCCCAGCACCAGCGTCGTGCCGGCGTCGGTCAGGAAAGTGCCCGTACCCAGCAGGGTGACGCTGCGGCCCGAGGTGATGTTGGCGGCTGTGTTGAGCGTGCCGCCATGGAAGGACAGGCCGCCCGAGGCGGCGCCGAGGTTCGCGTCGGAGGCGATGCGGACCGTGCCGCCATTGATGGCGGTTCCGCCGGTATAGCTGTTGCTGCCGGTGAGAACGAGTGTACCGAGATCGGTCTTGACCAGCTGGGTGGCGCCGGTCAGTTCGGCCGCGATCGTGGCGGTGAAGCCTGCCCCCAGCGCGGTGCCGTCGCCGACGCGGATCGTGGTTTGCGGGCCGAGCAGGGTGAGCGTCTCTCCGGTGACGCGATAGCCGTCGCTGGCGAATTGCAGTCCCGAGGCCGTGACAGTGCCTAGAGCGTTATCGATCGTCACCGTTCCCGGCGCGCCGGCGAAGACGGCGAAGCTGCCGTTGAGATAGAACGCGTTGCTCGCCCCTGTCAGCTCGGTCCAGTTGTTGTCGATGCCACCGAGGTGCCAGGTGCCATCGCCGCCATTGATGACGCCGTTGGATTTCGGACCGGCCGCGCCGTCCCATAAGGTCAGGCCGACCAGCGGCGCGTTGACCAGGTTCACCTGGTTGGCGATCGAGGTCTGCACCGAGACGTTGCTGCCCACGGGCATGCTGCCCAGTGCAAGGCCGTTGTCGGTCAGCGAGCCGCCATAGGAGAACACCCGGTAGGTGCCGAGGCCAAAGCTGCCGCCGGTCGGCACGGAAACGTTGATCGTGCCGTCGAGCGTGAGATTGCCGCCGACGATGACGAGATCGTTGAGCGCGCCGCCGACGGTATCGGCCTGGCCGAACTCGTAGGCGAGCACCGAGCCGGCGGCCAGCGCGAGATTGCCGTTGATGGTCAAGGTGCCAGGGCTGGTGCCGGGCGCCAGGATGCCGCCATTGCCGACAGCGACATTGCCGCCGATCGTACCGATGCCACCGAGCGTCGCGCCGTTCGCGACGCTGGTCAGGCCCGTCGCACCACTCTGGTTCCCGTTCACGAGGAGCGTGCCCGCGACGACGTCGGTCGCGCCCGCATAGGTGTTCGCACCGGTCAGGGTCAGCGTGCCCGCATCGGCCTTGAGCAGGCCGCCCGATCCGGCCAGCACCGGGGCAATGCCGATATCGTGGCCGTCCGTCGCGACGGTGGCGCCGCCTGCGGCCAGGGTGACCACCTGCGTGCCAAAGCCTCTGATGAAATCCGAATTGTTGGAGATCGGGCGCAGGATGCCGCCGTCGATGGTGACATTCGCCGTCCCCAGACCACCCGCGATCCGAACGGTTTCCAGGACGCCGCGAGCCCCGGCGGTGCCCCGTAAAGTCAGGGTGCCTCTGGCGAGCCCATCGGAGATACCGAGCTCAATTCCGTGATCGGCCCGCACGCGGGCGCCGTCTTCAACCGTGAGCGAGCCGATCCCATAGTTTCCGATGTTGATGTTGGTCGCTGCGATCCATCTCGACCCCGTCCCGGTCACGACGACATCGCCATCGGCTGGCGGGCCGGCGCCGATATAGCCCTGATTGCTGGTCACCATGGCGCCGTTCTCGATAAGCAGGGTCCCGCTGCCGTAACTGCCGATGGTGAGCTGCCCCGAATTCTCCCACTTCGCTTCCGAACCGGTCACGACAACCTCGCCGCGCGCAGAGTCGCCGACAAGGCCATCGGCGTTCGAGACCGTGCTGCCGGCCTCGATACGCAGTTTCCCGATGCCGAAAGCGCCGAGATTGAGCCGTCCGGCATTCTCCCAGGACGAGCCCGTCCCGGTCACCAGAACCTCGCCGTCGCCATTGCCATTGACGCCGATATAGCTTTCGCCGACGCTCGTGACCCTGCCTCCGGCGAGGATGCTCAGCCGTCCGATTCCATCGTCCCCGACCGTGAGCTGGCCCGTATTGGTCCACAGGCTGTTCAGGCCGGTCACCGTCACCCCGCCCTGGTCTCCCGCGGACAGGCCAACGTAACCCGCAGCATTGGTGACCTGGGACCCGCCTGCGATCGTCATCGTGCCGATACCGCCATCGCCGATCCGCAGATCGGTGCCGGGATCGATGGCCCCGACAATCGACGGGTTGTTGTTGCCGTTGAGGGTCACCTGCGCCAGAGCCGGCGACGCGCCTGCGGTCGCGAGCGCCAGAGCCAAGGGCGCCGTCGATTCGAACAGATGGCGACAGCCTCGGCGGCGAGCTCCGACGCCCGGACGGCGCACATGTTTCGTCGGGAAATTCACTCTGAAAATAAGAGGCATTAAAATAGGCCCGCGCTCAAATTCTCGGCAGTATGCAGTAAGCTGTGGTCATGTTTCCTTAGTTATTCGTTAAAATCCGAGCTTTCCCAGCCCCCAACTCGATCTGCGCAGTATACCAGGGAGGCCGCAACGCCCATTGCGCCGGTCATATCCAGCGAGCTGCCGAAGCGACCGCGACGGAGCGGGAACCGTGCCAGGACGGGCCCCCTGGGCAGGCCTCCTGCCCCGGCTAGACATTGATCAAGCGATGGCTGGCGAGACACTGACGGAGCCGCCGCGCCGCGACCCGCCCAAGCGCGACCGGTTCGAGGTCGCTGCCCAAGGACAGGTTGCAACGCCCGGCTTCCTGCCACTCCACCCGTTGCAGTTGGTTCAGGTTGACGATCAGCGAGCGGCTGACACGGACAAAGGGCGGCGTCGGCAACTGAGCCTCGAAATGCCGCAGCAGCCGGCAGACCAGATAGTCCCGCGCACCGCTGATGAACACGCGCGTGAAATCGGCTTCCGCCGCAAGCATGGCGATCATGCCGAGCGGCGCGATCACCGATTTCCCGTCGATGCGCAGATGGATGCGCTGCTGCGCATCGAGAGATCGGGAATCTCCGCTCAGCTCGACGTCGTCCTGCTCCCCGCCGCCTGCGAAGACAGCGTGCGCCATGTCCTGCCTGTTCCGGCGCAACCGCTCAACCGCCACGGCCAGCCTTTCCGGGTCGACCGGTTTCAGGAGGAAGTCGATGGCCGCGACATCGAACGCCTTCACTGCATAGAGATCGTGGGCGGTGACGAACACGATCGCCGGCACCGGCAGCAGCTGTGCCACCAGATCGAAGCCGCCGCCGTCCGCCAACTCGACATCCAGGAAGATCACATCCGGGTGGAGCGCACCGGCGAACGCCTGCGCCTCCGACACAGTGCCGGCCTCGGCCACCACCTCGATATCCGCATGCGCCTGCAGCAACCGCCGCAAGCCGCGTCGAGCCGGCGGCTCGTCATCCACCAGCATCACGCGAAGCATGCATCTCCCCTCAGCAGCAACCGGGCCACCACGGCGTCGCCATCCTGCGAAAGGGACAGAACGTGTCGTGACGGATAGTGAAGCTCCAGCCGCCGCCGTGTGTTGGCCAAACCCACCGCCGGCCGGTCGCCGGCGCGTGGGATCAGCCGGCCGGGATTCACGACCTCGATCAGCACGGCGTCCTCTTCGGCCCGCCGGGCGGTCACGCGAATATCGAGCGTCGCGACCGATGAGCGCAATCCGTGCTTCACCGCATTCTCCACCAGCCCCTGCACGACCAGATGCGGCACGGGAACAGCTCGCACCGCCGGATCCATCTCCACCGCGCAGCGCAGGCGGCCTTCGAAGCGCAGTTCCTGAATGCGGACGAAGGCGCGCACGGCCTCGATCTCGTCGCTCAAGGGGCAGACCGGCCGGGTTTGCTGATCCAGCGAGTAGCGCAGATAGGCGGCGATGCGGTGGGTCATCTCCAGGGCGGATTCCGGATTCTCCGGGATCTCGGCCGCCACGGTGTTGAGCGCGTTGAACAGGAAATGGGGATCCAGCTGCAGGCGCAGGCGCTGCAGTTCGGCGCGCGTCGCCGCCGCCTGCGCCTCGCTGCGCCGAACCCGCTCCGACCGGGCGTCGACATCCGCCCTTATCCAGAAATAAGCCAGCGACCAGCCGAGGAAGACCGCGGTGTAGAATACCGCCGGCACGGCGTCGTTGGCAGCGATGTTCCCCGCCGGGATGCCCGGAAACAGGCCGTCCTTGAGCGCATTGGCGATCACCATCTGCAACAGCCCGCCGGAGACGGAAGAAGCCAGCGCCCAGGCGGCGATGACGGCCCTGCGGTCGCTCGTCCGCTCCAGGTAGAACTTGTACGCCGCGGCCGTCAGGACAAAGCCGATCGGTTCGAGCACCAGGGTCAGCGTCACGGCCAGCGCGGGATCGCTGAAGGCGGCGAGCCGCGAGGCCAGGCCGAAGAACGCGATGAAGGTCCACGCCGCCAGGTTGGCGCGCCAGAACGATACCGGGCGCGCGGAACCACCATCAGCGGCTCCACCGCCGGTCGCGAAGGCGTCGGTCGGGGCTAGCGCACGGGCCTCTGCAGGACGATGCATCCAATCGCGTTCCTTGCCGGGCGCGGTTTGCCACGATGCGGCGCCCGCCCGGCCATGGAAATGCCGGTTCATCGGCTGGATCGGCCGTTTCATCGAATCGGACAAGCGCGGCTCGGCGCAACGATATTAGGATTTTGGCCCGGCGGTTAATGTTTCGTGTCCTCCCAAGGGCCTGACTGCAGCTTTCCGCCGATGCGAGCGACCGGCATCTGCGCCGATCTTACGGAGGCCGCAGGGCGCGGCGGGAGGTCCGGCATGACGACGGCGCTGAACCAGGAAGGTCGCGAGCTGGCAAGGCCAGACCTCCCCGCAGCGGCCGTGTTTTCCGGCGGGAACGGACGGCGCCCGGTGTCGATTTGGCGAGCGTGCGCCGATTACGCGCCTGTCGGGGAGTGACCGGATGCGGCGCTTCGTCGGGCCGCTGACGGTTTCGGCGCTTGTCGCCTGGCAACCCGCGATCACGCTCGCCCAGACCGTCTATACGACCCCTGTCGAGCTCGGCCCGACCGCCACCGTGAGCGGCCTGAACACGTCCTTTACGATCTCGCCGCCTGTTCCGACCGGCTGGTTCGCAGCCGGCTACTATCAGGACGCGACGGGGCTGAACTTGACGGTCTCCGGCTCGTCGGTCGCTGTCGACCTGAGCGGTCTGGCGCAGCAGCCCGGGTCGCTGCCCCGCAGCCTGGAGGCGATCTATCAGATCAACGCCAACCATTCTCCGGGCAGCCAGCCCGGCCTGCTCGTCACGAACATCAGCAACAGCACCATAGGGCTTACCTTCGAGCCGTCGGTCGCGCTGTCCGGCAGCTATATGCTGACCGGCGTCTACATGGAGTCCACCGGTGACGATGGCGCGTCGTCAACGCCCGGCGCCGATGGCGGCGGCACGAGTTTCAATCTCAGCAACAGCACGATCACGGTCAATGCGACGGTTGCCGGCCAAGGTGCTGCCGTAGGCGTTCTGTCGCAAGGCGGCGCTGGCGGGTATGGTCAGGAGAAATCGGTCGGCGGGCGTGGTGGCGCCGCCGGGATCATCACGGGAGCCGTATCCGACACGGTCCTGTACAGCTCCGGCCAGGGCATCGGGGGCCTTGTCGTCAATCAGATCGGCGGCGCCGGCGGAAACGGCCTGGCCAACGCGGAATTCAGCAGCGGCGGCGCCGGCGCCAATGCCCCCGGCATGTATGTCCTGTTCAGCAGTTCCGGCCGGGGCAGCTCGATCATGACGGATGGCGACAACGCCCCGGGCATCGCGATGCTGGCGACAGGAGGCAATGGCGGCGTCGGCTCGGACCATGATGGCGTTCTCTCAATCAACGAGACGGGGAGCTATGGCGGCGCGGGCGGTTCCGTCCTGTCGATCACCGATCCCACCGGCGCCTCCAACAGCATTTCATTCCGGAGCTGCACGCCGAATCTGGGCTGCGCCGGCCCCCTGGCGATCACGACGAGCGGGCAGAACGCCTATGGCATCCAGCTGGTCGCCGCGGGAGGAAAAGGCGGAAACTCCGGTTACATCTCCGCCGGAAGCGATCTCTCTCCCGGTGTCCCGGGGGCCGGCGGGGCGACCGGATCCGTGTCGCTCGAACTGTTCCCGAATGCGACGATCAAGACCACGGGAGACGGGGCGAGCGCGGTTCTGGCGCAGACCCAGGGCGGCGCTGGCGGCACGAGCGGCAACGTCCACGTGGACACCGGCAACGCGACCACGGCGCCGGGCGGCCAGGGCGGCGCCGGCGGCAATGTCTGGGTCTATCTCCACGATCAGGTCAGCCTGACCACCTCGGGCGCATCCGCCGATGGCGTGACGGCGCGCAGCGTCGGCGGCCAGGGCGGCTCGGTGGGTGAGGCATCCGGAGGCATCGGCGTCGCCAATGGCGGAAACGGTGGCCACGGCGGCGCCTCGGGCGGCATCAGCATCACCTCCGCCGCAACGATCAGAACAACGGGATCGACCTCCCGCGGCATTCTCGCCCAGGCGATTTCCGGCATGGGCGGCAATGGCGGCGATAGCGGCGCGGTCTTCTCCAGCCAGTCCGGCGGGCCGGGAGTCAGCGGTTCCGTCGGCGAGATCCAGCTGACCAACAGCGGCGTGATCACGACCACCGGTTCGTATTCCCAAGGCATACTCGCCCAATCGATCTCCGGCGGAGGCGGCGCCGGCGGCAGCGCGACCGGCAGCCTGTTCTACGATCAGGGAGGCGGTGGCGCCGAGAACAGCAACGCCGGCACAATCATGCTGACGAACAGCGGCTCGGTCACGACGTCGGGCGAAGCCGCGATGGCCATCGTCGGCCAGTCGGTCGGCGGCGGCGGCGGGATGGGCGGAACGGCCGGCGGCGTCTTTTATGCGTCGGGCGGCCAGGGCGGCATGGGCGGCGCCGGCGGAAACGTCAGCTTCACCCTGTCGGGCGCCATCACGACACAAGGTTTGCTGGCGCACGGAGCCGTGGCCCAGTCGATCGGCGGCGGCGGCGGCGCCGGCGGCAACAGCTATTCGAATTCGGCTGCGGTTGCGTACAGCGTCGGCGGAGCGGGCGGCTCCGGCGGGGCCGGGGGAGCCGTGTCGGTCAACGCCACGGGCCTCTCGACTGTGACGGGTAGCGCCGGCGCCATCGGCATCATCGCCCAGTCTGTCGGCGGCGGTGGCGGGTCCGGCGGTGCCGGCTATGCGACGAGCGTCGGAGCTTCCTTCAGTGCAGCCGCCAGCCTTGGCGGCTCGGGAGGGTCGGGCGGTGCCGGCGGCGCTGTCACGGTGATGCTCACCAACTCCAGCGTCAAGACGGGCGTGTACGGCAACGGCTTCGACGGCCATGGCGTCGTGGTCCAGTCGATCGGCGGCGGCGGCGGCAATGGCGGCGGCGCTTCCGCAAACGCCGTCGCCGCATCCATGCCGATTCCGGCGGAAGCGGGTCCTGCATCCTCGTTCACGATCACGGCCGCCTACGCCGTCGGCGGCTCCGGTGGCAATGGCGGCAGCGCCTCGAATGCGACGCTGGGAATGACCGGCTCGACCATCAGCACGCTGGGCGACGGCGCGCACGGCGCGGTCGTCCAGTCGATCGGCGGCGGTGGCGGCAATGGCGGCGACAGTTCGGCGATGACGGCGTCGTTCGGCTACGGTTTCACGCAGACCTTCCCCGAGGATACGATCAGCTCGCAATCGGTCTCGGCGACGCTTGCGGTCGGCGGCGCATGTTCCGGCGGTTCGTCGTCCTGCGTCGGTGGAAACGGTGCGTCCGCTTCATTTTCGCTCGAGGCGAGCATTGGATTGCCGGCGCCCTCCATCACGACCGCCGGCCAGCTCGCGGCGGGCGTCGTGGTCCAGTCGGTCGGTGGCGGTGGCGGCAATGCCGGTGTCGGCAATGCCCGCACCAATTCCTACGGCATAGACAGCAGCTACAGCCTGACGATGAACATCGGCGCCCAGGGCGGCGCGGGGGGCAACGGCGGCGATGCGAGCGCGATAACCACTTCGTCCGGCTCGATCTACACCTCGGGAGAAAGCGCGCCGGGCCTCGTCGTGCAATCGATCGGCGGCGGCGGCGGCATCGGCTCGGGCGGGTCGGGGAGCATCGAAGGTCTTCTCGACTGGGCGCAGAGCGTCGCCGGCACCAACGAGTCCGAGCTGCCTTCGATCAAGCTCAATCCCAACGTGAATGTGGGCGCCAAGAACGGGAGCGGAGGCGCCGGCGGATCCGTCTCCGTGACCAACTATGCGGCGATCACGACACGCGGCAACGACGCGCCGGCGATCATCGCCCAGTCGATCGGCGGCGGCGGCGGTATCGGCGGCTCGGCCGGAATGCCCACGAGCGTCTATCTGGCCCCGCCGACCAGCAGCCCCACGGGCAGCGCGCCCTCCGTGGGCGTAGATCTTCGGCTCAATGTCGGCGGCGTTTCCACCCAGGGCGGCAACGCCGGTCCGGTGAATGTCACCCATGGCGGCAAAACCGCGACCTCGGGCGATTATTCGCACGGCGTGCTCGCCCAGAGCATCGGCGGCGGCGGTGGCCGCGGGGCCGTCGCCTACCTCAACAACGAATCCCAGAACGCCCTGACGGGCTTCGTTTCATCCAGGCTCGATGCGAAAGTCCTTGTCGGCGGGCAGGAGGCGGCCAGTGGCCAGCGGTTCGGCGGAGCCGTCAACGTTCAGTTCAATGGCGGCGGCATCAGCACGGGCGCGGCGCCTGGCGCCGAACCGGCGTCCGGCTTTCAATCCTATGGCATCCTTGCCCAGAGCATTTCCGGCGGCGGGGGCACAGGCGTCGACGCATCCTTCGATCCCAATGGCAGTTATGTGCTGGGCGGCAACGATCTCGGAACGATCGGCGAGGACAGCAACGGGTCCCTCGTCCAGATCGGGACATCCGGCTCGCCCTCGCCGATCACGACCACAGGCCAGGCGGGTCACGGGGTCGTCGCGCAATCGATCGGCGCCGGCGGCGGCGTCATCGGCATCGGTTCCAGCGCCAACACCGGTCACTACACCGGTACGGCGCAGATCGATCTCGGTGGGGCCTATTCCTATGGCGATGCCGGTCCGGTCTCCATTTCGGCCCCGCAGGTCACGACATCGGGCCCCGGCGCATTCGGCCTGCTGGCCCAGAGCATCGGCGGCGGCGGCGGCATCGTCGAGACGACCTCGCGCGGCGCGATCACCCTGGCAAAGATCGGAACCCTCTTCGGCGGCGGAAATGGCGGAGCGGTGACGGTCTCCGCTGGCAGCATTGCGACCAGCGGGGTCGGCAGCCATGGCGTCGTCGCGCAATCCATCGGCGGTGGCGGCGGGTTGTTCAGCAACTATGGCACCGGCCAGACTCCGGCGCTGACCACGACCATGCCCGTCCCCGGCAGCTTGCGCAGCTATGGCAATGGCGGCGCGGTCTCGGTTTCGACCTCGGCGGACATCGTCGTCTCGGGCGCCGGCGCATACGGTGTCCTGGCGCAGAGCATCGGCGGTGGCGGCGGCCTACTTGCCTTGAACGGCGTCGTCTATGCGGGATCCACCAGCGGGCCGAGCTCCCCATATCTCGGCGGCGCGGTCACCGTCACGGCCCAGGGGGCCGTAACGGCCTCGGGCAATAACGGAATCGGCATCTTCGCCCAGAGCGATGGTCCCGGCGGCGGCGGCGACATCTCCATCAATGTCGGGGCGCGTACGCCCGGATTCATATCCGGCGGCAGCGGGGAACAGGGCGCAGGCATCGTCCTTGCCGGAGGCCGCAACAATCTCGTCACGGTCGGCCAGGGCTCCTGGGTATGGGCCGCGTCGGGCACTGCGATCCGGCAAGTCGGGCCGCACCCCGTCAACGTCGCCAATTACGGCACGGTTTATGGCAACACCTGGCTCAATGGCGGCGGCTATACGACGGGCTATCAGGTTGGCGGAAGCCCGCCTCTCGCCAATGCAGGCACGCTCACGAACTTTGCCGTGATCGCGCCGATGCCGGGCCAGCGCTCGGTCATCGACGGGCATCTCGTCCAGACCGCGAGCGGGCGCATCGCCCCCCATCTCGATTTCAGCCACTCGCGCAGCGGCAGCTACCTGGTCACCGGCGATGCAAGCCTGGCCGGCAGCGTTCAGCCAACGCTCGCGACGGCGATGCCGAACATTTTCCTGCCGGTGCTCCAGGTCGGCGGCACGGCCACCGGTTCGCTCGCTGCGCCCGACAGTCCCCTGTTTTCCTACACGCTGCGGGAAACGGCCCATACATACGACATCGCGATTACGGGGGCGCATTTCGACGCGCCGCGCTTTGGATTGACATCGCACCAGGCCGGCCTCGCGAACGCCCTGCAGAACATGTTCTTTCAGGGCAAACCCCAGCTCGGAGCATTCTACGCGGGCCTCGACAGCGTGGCTGGCCAGGGCGCGGTACCCTATCGGAGCGCACTTGCAGGCCTGGGGCCACGAAGCGCCATGACGCTGTTCTCGCACGCTTCCGCCAACGCCACGCGCATCGCCGACGCCTCGATGAGCTGCCCGAAGTTCGGGGGCGTCGGCGTCGGCGCGCAAGCCTTCCTCACCGAGGGGGAATGCGCCTATGTCACGACGCGAGGACAGCGGACGACGCTGAGCGGCGATCTGGACCGAAGCCGGGCGAGCCTCGATTCCGCCGCCTGGCAGATAGGCGGCCAGGGCAGGATCGGCGAAGGCCTGCTGCTCGGCGGGTCGCTGGCCTATCAGGCGGACTGGTTCAGCGGGCGCGACGGCGTCTCGGCTCAGGGATCGAGCCTGCAGGGCGCAGTGACCCTGAAGTACCAGACCGGGTCATGGTTGCTGACCGGAGCGCTGTTCGGCAGCGTCGGCGAGTACGACGTCAAGCGGCGTGTGATGGCCCCGACCCTCGCAGCCATTGCGGGTGCCGATGCCGGCTTCCATGCGGCGGGCATGCGCGCCCGCATCGCCTATACGCTTGGCGGCGAGAGCTTCTATGTGCGGCCTTACCTGAACCTCGATCTGGTGCACGCGCGCAATGGCTCGTTCGCGGAAAGCGGCATTGGCGAACTGGGGCTGCGGTTCGATGGCGGGTCGTACAATACGGCGATCCTGACGCCCGCCATCGAGTTCGGCAGCCGTCTCGACCTGGCGAACGGCATGGTGCTGCGCTCGTTCGTGTCAGCCGGCCTCAGCCTGCGCTCGAACGATACCTGGAAGGGCGCTGCCGGCTTCAATGGCGACTTCAGCGGGCAGAGCTTCGCGCTAAGCGCACCAATCGACCGAGTGGCTGCGCGCGTCACCGCTGGCCTGCAACTGTTCCGGAGCGAGTTCGTCGACGTCAGGCTGCAATATGACGGGGAATACGGATCTGAAGCCTCCAAGCACGGCGCCACCGCGAGTTTGGCTTACAGGTTCTGAGCATAGCTCGAGATGTCGACATGGCGTTCCGAGCTCGAGACGCCGACTCGTCAATTCCGCTGCACCGATGCAAGGCGCGCCGCGCTAGCTAGCAGCCGTTTCTCCGATTGACGCCATGGCTGCAAGACGAGGCAATCTCGCGCGCTTGCGCCAGAAGACGACCTTGGCGGACTTCCGATAGCGGACATTCAACGCCCGCCGGCTGGATGGAGCGACAAGCCATCGCCGTTGCGCGGCATCCGGCGCGCCGGGTTTTGCGGCGGCCAGCCGGCTAGCGGGAAACAGCAGCGCTCTTCAGGGCTCCTCAGGTCGAGACTTCACACTCCAAGCAATCACGGGCGTCGCGACAGCATCGCGTGATGCAGCCCCGCGCCGGAAAGCAGCTTTCCGCACATAGCGCCGCGCGACCTCGATTTGGCTTGACGCCCGTCTTGCCTCGAAATAATCATCAGCAAAATTAAAATTCATATATAAAAACGGAGGACGCGCATGAGCGAGCGCGCTACATCGGGCGGGTTGGCGGTACTGATCGGGATCTACAGAGCCGTTCTGGCCGCCCTGCTGATCGCCATCACGCTTCTGATCGCGGTCGCGGTCTTCTTCCGCTACGGGCTCGGCGCGCCGATCCTGTATTCCTACGAGCTCGCGTCGCTGCTCTTCGTATGGCTGGTCTTCCTGTCGCTGGCAGGCGGCGCCGCCCAGGCCGCGCATCTCGGTGCCGACGTCCTGACGCCCTATCTCGGACCGGCGGCGCTGCGCCTCCTGCAGATCGCCGCCCACATCCTGTCTCTCGCGGTCCTGGCCTATATCAGCTGGTATGCCTGGGTCCTGACCGGCCGGACGCGGGTCGAAATGCCGACGATCGGGCTGTCCATGGCCTGGATGTATGCGGCCGTGCCGGTCGGCTGCGGCCTCTATATGGGCTGGATCGTCTACGACCTCTCACGCCTCGCCAGGGTGCCTGCACCCGCCGTCGTGGAGGCCTGATCATGGGCAGCACCGGTCTTTTCGCCGTCTTCACCGGCCTGATGATCACGGGCATGCCGATTGCCCTCGTGATCCTCGGCGCCGCCATCCTGTTCGTCATGTACGAGCCCGGCCTGATGCCGCTCGGCGTGGTGCAGGCCCTCGTCAACGCGACGCAGCCCTTTCCGCTCATCACCATCCCGCTCTTCCTGCTGGCGGGCGAGTTGATGAACGCGAGCGGCATCTCGCGGCGCCTGATGGATTTCGCGACCTCGCTGACGGGGCACATGCCGGGGGGCCTCGCCCAAGTGAACGTCGTGGTCAGCACGCTGAAGGGCGGAATGAGCGGCTCGGCCAATGCCGACGCCGCCATGGATGCCAAGATGCTCGTCCCCGAGATGACGCGGCGCGGCTACGACATCGCCTTCTCCTCGGCGATCACGGCGACCTCGGCCTTCACCGCCGCGATGCTGCCGCCCTCGATCAGCCTGCTGATGTTCGGCTTCGTCACGGACACGTCGATCGGCGCGCTGTTCCTCGCAGGGATCGTCCCGTCCATCCTGCTGACGCTCGCCTTCATGCTCGCGACCCACATCATCGCGAAGCGTCGCAACTACGGCGGTGACACGAAATGGCTCGGCTGGGGCGTCGTCGGACGGACCTTCATCGCCTCCCTGCCGGCCCTGCTGCTACCGCTGGTCATCGCCTTCGGCATCCGACTCGGGATGTTCACGCCGTCGGAAGCGGGGGCGGTCGCGGTCCTCTACGCGCTGTTCTTCTGCGCCGTGACGCGAGAGGCGAGCTGGTCGGAGGTCTACGGCGCCATGTGGACCACGGCGGCGACCACCGGCGCCATCATGCTGGTGCTCGCCGCGACCGGAGCCCTCAGCTTCGTCCTGACCTTCGAGCGCATTCCGCAGGCCGTGGCCGAGCAACTCGTCGCGATCACCTCGGAGCCGCATCTGCTGCTGATGCTGATCTGCGTGCTCGTCTTCGTCGTGGGCATCTTCATCGAGGGCCTGCCGATGATCCTGATCCTGGCGCCGATGTTCCTGCCGGCCGTCACCGCCGCGGGAATCGACCCGGTCCATTACGGCGTGGTCTTCGTGCTGGTTTCGCTGCTCGGTGGCATCACTCCGCCGGTCGGCACGCTGATGGCCACGACCTGCGCCATCACCAAGGTGCCAATGGGGCCGTTCTTCCGGGAATGCCTGCCGTTCCTGGTCGCGATCGTCGTGACCGGCCTCATCATCATCTTCATTCCGCAGACCGCTACCTGGCTGGCCTACCTCTAAGCCGGTGAAGCCTGGCCACGAACCCAAATCATCGAAAATCACGGGAGGAAAAAACGATGAAGCATCTGCTGAGATCAGCGGCGGTGGCCGCCCTGGGAACACTGGCCGCCTCCGCGGCACAGGCTCAGACGACCCAGCTGCGCTTCGCGCACATGAACGGCGCGCAGCACTCGGTCAATCTGGGAGCCCTGAAGCTCAAGGAAGCGGTCGAAGCCCGCACGAATGGCCGGGTGCAGATCGGTGTCTTCCCGAGCGGGCAGCTCGGCGAAAGCACCGCCGTGGGCGAGCAGATCAGCCTGGGCAGCGCGCTGATCGGCCAGCTCAGCACCGGTGTGCTCTCCGACTACGTCCCGGACTATTCGGTTCTGGTCTACCCGTTCCTGTTCAAGGATTTCGGACAGATCAAGGCCTTCCTCGCCACCGACATGCCGAAGCAATGGGCGAAGGAGCTGGAGAAGAACAACCTGAAGCTCCTTTGCTACATGAGCTTCGGCACGCGCGATCTCTATACGCGCAACAAGATGGTGCGCGTTCCCGCCGACATGACGGGGCAGAAATTCCGCGTCCAGCCGACCACCATCTACACCGAGCTCGCCAGGTCCATGGGCGCGACCCCGACCCCGATGCCCTGGCCCGAAATCTACAGCGCGCTCAGCCAGGGGGTGATCGACGCGGCCGAGGCTCCGCCCAACGCGATCGTCGACCAGAAGCACTACGAGCACGCCAAGATGTACATGAAGACGAACCACATCGTCGACGTGTCGCCGATCGTGATGAGCCTTTCAGCCTTCAATCGCCTCTCCAAGGACGACCAGGCGGCGGTCGCCGAGGAAAGCCAGAAGGCTTGCGACTGGATGAGCGAGGATACGGCCAAGGCCTATGATTCCAGCATCCAGGTGCTCAAGAGCCGCGGCATGACCATCGTCGAGGACGTCGACCGTGCTGCCTTCGCCAAGCGTGCGGAAGCCATCGAGAAGGCTTTCCCGAAATGGACCCCCAATCTGGTGAGCAAGGTCAAAGCAGCGATCGGGAGCCAGTGAGGTGACGACGGAAGCGGTCGAGAAGGACCGGGAAGGTGGGCGCCGGTACGCAGTGCCGGCGCTCGAGAAGGGGCTCGACGTGGTCGAGCTCCTGGCTCGTACGCCCGAAAGCCTCAGCATGAGCGCCGTCGCGACGGCGCTCGACCGTACGGTCAGCGAGCTTTTCCGGGTCATGCAGTGCCTGGAAAGCCGCGCCTATATCGAGCGCGACCCGGAAAGCGACCGCTACCGGCTGTCCATGATGCTGTTCAATCTCGCGCACACCCGCCCTCCGACCAAGGCGCTGGTCTCGGCAGCGACGCCGATCATGGACCGTATCGCGACCTCCACGATGCAGTCCTGCCATCTCTGCGTCATGGACGAACTCAAGATCATGGTCGTGGCACAGGTGAACTCGCCGAGCCCGATGCATTATTCGGTTCGGCTAGGCGCACAGTTCCCGACCTGGGAAACGAGCTCCGGCGTCGTCCTGCTCGCCTACCAGCCGGAAGCGGCGCAGCGCTCGCTGCTCGATCGCATCATGGCCGTGCAATCCGACGTGCCGCGCGAGGAACTCGAGGCGCGTTGTGCCGCGATACGGGCGAGCGGCTGCGAAGTGCGCACCAGCGCCATCGTCAGCGGCGTGACGAACATCACCTACCCGATCTTCGACCATCAGGGCCGGATCGTGGCGGTACTGACCACTCCGTTCCTCCCTCAGGTTCACCTCGATGTCCCCATCGAAGAGGCGTCGGCACTGATGGCCGCAGGCGTTCGCGAGATTTCCAGCGCGCTCGGCCATCGCCCCGACTGAGACTTCCCTCAAAGGCAACAAGACGGAAAAATGACTTCTACTCGCACCATCCGCGGCATCTCCTGGGATCATCCTCGCGGCTTCGACTGTCTGGCGGCGAACGTGTCGGCCTTCGAGGCAGAAAACCCAGGGATCGAGGTCGTCTGGGAACGGCGCAGCCTTAAGCAGTTCGGCGAGCAGCCGATCGACGTTCTGGCCGAGCACTATGATCTCATCGTGCTCGATCATCCCTTCGTCGGTCATGGCTCCGCTTCCGGCTGCCTCGTCGACATCACCCCGATCATCGGCAAGGACGCAGTCGACGCCATGCTTGCCGACAGCGTCGGCAAGAGCAGCGCCTCCTATCACTGGGAAGGCGGCGTCTATGGCTTGCCGACAGACGCGGCTGCGCAGGTCGCCTCATACCGGCCCGATCTGCTGGCAGAGCTCGGCCGGGACGTGCCGGAGACCTTTGCAGAGACCCTGGCGCTCGCCCGGGCGGCGAAAGACGCCGGCAAGACGATCGTCACGCCGGCCTGCCCGACGGACGCGATGTGCCTTGTTCTGACCTTCACGGCCAATCTCGGCGAACCGCTCGGGGATGAGCCCGGCAGCTTCTGGGACAGGCGGGCTCTGGTCGAAGCCCTTGCCCGCATCGAGGAACTCGTCGAGGCGAGCCATCCCTCGTCGCTCGGTTGGAACCCGATCCAGGCTTATGAGGCGATGTCGACGAGCGACGATATCGCCTACATCCCCTACGCTTTCGGCTATTCCAATTTTTCGCGCCTAGGCGTTACCAAGCCGATCCTGTTCACCGACGTCGCCGGCCCCGGCCACGACCCCAAGGCAGGCGCGCTTCTGGGCGGTGCCGGCTGTGCCGTAACCAAGAGCGCTAGGGATTACGAGGCGATCGGGCGCTATCTCCGCTTCGTCCACGATCCCGCCCACCAGCGCGGCGCCTATTTCGACGAAGGTGGTCAGCCCGGCAGCCGTACAGCCTGGCTCGACCAGCGGGTCAACGAGCAGTCGCGGAACTTTTTCCGCGACACGCTGGAAACGCTGGACAAGTCCTTCCTGCGCCCGCGCTTCCCCGGCTTCCTGCCCTTCTTTGAGGAGGCGGGCGAAATCGTCCACGCGCGCCTGCAAGGCGCCTGCAGCCGCGAGGCCGCGATCGACCGGCTCGCGGCGCATTACGACCGCTGTCTCGGCCTGGAGGCGGCGCAGTCATGAGCGCTCTCGATCATCTGACGGTGCTGGATTTCAGCCATCTTCTCGCAGGCCCCCTGGCGACGCAGATGATGGGCGATCTCGGCGCCGACATCATCAAGGTCGAGCGTGTCGGCGAGGGCGACCTCTATCGGCGCCTTCCGCCGTTCTTCAACACGCGCATCAATGGCGAGAGCCCGCATTTCCTCGCCTGGAACCGCAACAAGCGCTCCCTCGCCTTGGATCTGAAATCGGCTGAAGCCCGCGACATCATTCTCGAAATGGCCGCGAAGGTCGACGTCGTCGTCGAGAATTTCCGGCCGGGCGTGATGGAGCGGCTCGGGCTCGGGTACGAGCAGTTGGCGGCCGTCAACCCGGCGATCATCTATTGCTCGAGCTCCGGTTATGGCGCGAGCGGCCCGATGTCGGCCCGGCCCGGGCAGGACCTGCTGCTGCAAGGCATCAGCGGGTTCATGAGCGTGACCGGAAGCAAGGATGGGCGACCGACGCCGCTCGGCATCTCCCTGGCCGACCAGCTCTGCTCGTATCACATCGTCTATGCCGTGCTCGCGGCACTGATCCATCGGATGAAGACCGGCCGCGGCCAAAGGATCGAGGTCGACATGCTGCGCGCCTGCCTTGCGCATCAGGGCCAGGAGCTGCTCTTCGCGCTGACGCTCGGCAAGAGTTTCGAGCGCCCGGCATCGGGCATCGCACATCCCGGCATGCCCGCCCCGTTCGGTGTCTACCGGACCGCCGATGGCTGGATGACCATTTCGATGAACCCGGTGGACCGCCTGGCCGATGTGCTCGACCTGCCCGCGCTCGCCTCCTGCAGTGACGAGCGCCTCTGGAACGAGCGGGACGAGGTGCACGCGCTGATCGAGGCGAAGACCGCGACCGCGAGCACCGCGCATTGGGTCGAAAGCCTGCTGGCGGCGGGGCTGTGGGCCGGCGAGATCAACAGCCTGCAGGATGTCGCTTCACTCGAGCAGGCCGAGCATCTGGGCGCCTTCGCCAGTTACGAGCACCCGACGGCCGGCACCGTTCGTACCGTCAACATCCCCGTCGACCTCTCTGAAACACCCGGCGAAATCCGCCGGCCGGCTCCCCGCGTCGGCGAGCACAGCCGCGAGGTGCTCGCCGCCTTCGGCTTCGACGACGACGCCGTCGCGGCCTGGATCGAAGCCGGCATCGTCGGCGATCTCGAAGGGCATGCGTCCCGGACCTAAGGCAATGAGCGGGAAAGGGAACAAGATGTCGAACCAGCCCTCCCCGCTTTCCTCCAACTGCTGCTGCGCGTGAGACCAGACATGAACAAGGCCCTAGAAGGCGTCCGCATTCTCGATTTCAGCCATCTGCTACAGGGGCCGCTTGCGACGCAGATGCTCGGCGACATGGGCGCAGACGTCGTCAAGATCGAGCGCGCCGGCTCGGGCGACATGTTCCGCGGCATGACCTTCTTCGCCAAATGGGTCGGCGGTTCCGAAAGCCCCAACTTCCTCGCCTGGAACCGCAACAAGCGCTCGATCGCGTTCAATCTCAAAAGCCGCAAGGTCCACGCCATCATCATGGAGATGGCCAAGAGCGCCGATGTGGTCGTGCAGAACTTCCGGCCCGGTGTGCTGGCGAAGCTCGGCTACGGCTACGACGACTTCAAGGCCGTCAATCCGCGGATCATCTACTGCTCCGGCTCCGGTTATGGCGAGGAGGGCCCCTATGTCGACCGCCCCGGCCAGGACATGCTGATCCAGGGACTGGCCGGCGTCGTCGCCAACACCGGACGGGGCGACCAGGCGCCCGTTCCGGCCGGCGCCGGGCTCGCCGACCAGATCGGCGCCATGAACATGGTCTATGGCATCCTGTCGGCGCTCTTTTGGCGCGAGAAGACCGGCAAGGGGCAGAAGATCGAGGTCAATCTGCTGGCCGGCATGCTGGCGCACCTCAATCAGGAATACGTCGCCGTGCTCAATCTCGGCGAGGACTTCGTGCGTCCGAATTCCGGCATCGGCCACCCCGGCATGCAGGCGCCGTTCGGCATCTACGAGACGGCCGACAAGGGCTATGTCTCGATCGCCATGAGCCCGTTCAAGACGCTCTACACCGTGCTCGAAGCGCCGCAGCTCGCACCTTACGACGATCTGGAGACGCTGTTCAGCAAGCGCGACGAGGTCTTCGACAAGGTCAATGCCGAGACCAGGAAGTTCGGTACCGCGGACCTGCTCGCCCGCCTGCTGGCAGCCGACATCTGGTGCGCCGAGGTCAAGGACATCCGGCGCGCCGCGCAGGATCCGCAGGTGACGCATATGGGCATGATCACCAGCTACGATCATCCCCGCGGCGGCAACGTCAAGGTCGTCGCGCCGGCCGTCCGCATGAGCGAAACGCCCGCCCGCATCGAGCGTCCTGCGCCGCTGGTCGGCCAGCATGGTCGCGAGATCCTCGCCGAGTTCGGCTTCTCCAGCGCCGAGATCGCGGCACTCGAGGCGGCTGGCGACATGACCGTGGACGAGGCCTGATCGTGGCGAACTACCAGACGCTCACCGTCGAAAGGAGGGGCCGCGTCGCACTCGTCACCTTCCGTCGCGCCGACCAGCTCAACGCCATGAACAGGCTGATGCAGGGCGAGATCACCGACGTCTTCGAAACCCTGTCGGACAGTCCCGAGGTCGGCGCCATCGTCGTCACGGGTGAAGGCCGCGGCTTCATGGCCGGTGCCGACATCAAGGAATATGCGGCGCAGACGGACGATGAGTTCGACGCCTTCCAGGCAGCGGGCACGCGGATGTATGCGGCGATCGAGAGCAACGCCAAGCCGGTGATCGCCGCGGTCAACGGCTTCGCGCTGGGCGGCGGCATGGAGCTGGTGCTGTGCTGCGACATCGTGCTCGCCAACCAGTATGCCAAGTTCGGCCTGCCGGAGATCAAGCTCGGCCTGATCCCCGGTGGGGGCGGCACGCAACGCAGCGTCGCCAAGCTGGGGCGCAACCGCGCCAACATGCTGTTGCTGACCGGCGCGATCGTCCCGGCTTCCGATTTCGTGAGCGCTGGTCTGGTCGCCGAGATCGTCGATGTCGCCGCCTTGCTGCCGCGTGCCCTGGAACTGGCAGAAGCCATCGCCGCCGAGCCTGCGGCCGCTGTCGAAGGGCTGAAGCGGCTGACGGCGCACGCCCTCGCCGGCGACCTCGCCGCAGGGCTCGCCATGGAGCGCGACCTTGTGGGCGAGCTCTATCGCAGCGAGATCGGCCAGGCCCGCATCCAGCAATTTGCGCAGAAAAGCAGCGGGACAGCAAAAGCGTAATCCTGCGCCGAACCTCCACCTACGATCCAGCAGTTCCCGGTGAGCAGAACGCCGCAATGATCCGCACATCCCTCGTCAAGCCCAACAAGCCGCTCTTCACAGACCTCGCCGGCCTTGCTGGTCTCGTCCGCGATCACGATGTCTTCGGCGTCGGAGGTCATCATTTCGCGCGCCTTCCGATCACGCTGATCAAGGCGATCATGGCGCGCGGCACCAAACGGCTGCGCTATGTTTCATGGGCAGGCGGCCTGCCCCTGGAGCTGCTGCTGGAGGCGGATGCGATTGCCGAAATCGACACCTGTTTTTCGAGCCTCGACATCTTCGGCTTGCCGCCGCGCTTTCGTAGGGCTGCCGAAACGGGGGCCCTCCCAGTCCGTGACTGGACGGCGCTGGCGATGATCCAGGCGCTCCGGGCTGCCCAGCAGAACCTGCCTTCACTGCCGTTCCAGCCACCGGTCGGCTCGGACATGATGGCGCGCGTTCCCGGCGTGAAGCTGGCACCGGACGCGATCGACGGCGAGCCCATGGCTTTCGCCCCCGCTCTGCGGCTCGACACGCTCGTCCTGCACGCCCAGCGGGCGGATGAGAGCGGCAATGTCCAGATCCTTGGGCCGAGGGCGCTGGACGTCGCCATGGCGGGAGCCGCCCGGCAGGTCCTCGTGACTGTCGAGGAGATCGTGCCCGTCGGCGCTCTGGCGCAAGCCGGACGCCAGACGGTGCTCACCCGCAATCAGGTGACCGCGATCGCCCTGGCCCCCGGCGCCGCCTACCCGACCTCCTGCCTGCCATTCTACGTCACCGACTATGCGCGCCTTTCCGAGGCCTTCAGCGATAACGGGCGGCGCCTTTCCGAGAGCCTTTCCGCTCCCGGTGAAGCCGTCCGGGCACAGGTCGTCGACGCGGCGAAGATCGACGCTGCGACGGTGAATGCGGTTGCCGACACTCTCGCCAGCCCAGCCCTCCTGCCGACTCCGGCGCCTGCCTCCATCGACGAGATCCTCGCGGCGCGCATCGCCGCCGAACTCGGCAATGACAGCTTTGCCAGCGCCGGTGCCGTCTCGCCGCTCGCCAATGTCGCCTATCGGCTGGCCAAGGCGACGCATGCGCCCGGGATGATCATTGCAACGATGAGCTGCGGCCATCTCGACGTCGCGCCCAGCCCGATGATCCTGTCCCTGCTCGAAAGCCTCGACGGCGAAACCGCGGCGGCGCATGCCGGCGGCGACGATACCTATTCGACCTATTATCAGGCCGGTGCCGTGACGCATGAGATCGTCGCCGCCGCAAAGGTGGATCGCCGCGGCCGGGTCAATACGATCGCCATCGACAAGCCGTCCGGCGGCGTCATCCGGCTGCCGGGTCAGGGCGGCATGGCCGACGTCGCCAACATGCATCGCGACTACCTGCTCTATGTGCCGCGCCACTCGCCGCTCTCCGTAGTGGACGAGGTCGAGATCGCCAGTTCGGCGCGCGGGCTGCTCACCGAGGCCGAGCGAGTCCCACATGGCTATCGCACCGGCCGATCGCTGGTCTTCACCGATCTCTGCGTCTTCCGCCTCGACACCGAGACCCGCCAGCTCGTTGTTATCGAAACCATGCCGGGCGTAACGCTCGAACAGATCCGTGAGGCGACGGGTTTTCCGATTTCGATCGATCCGGAATGCCGCGCCGTGGCGGCCCTGGATAAGGACATGCTGGCGCTCCTGCGCAGCCGTATCGACCCGCTTGGCCTGCGACGCCTCGAATTCGTGAACGCCAAGCGGCGCGCAGCGCTGCTCGACGAGATATTAGCCCTGGACCGCGAGTTCGTGGACCGCTGCATTCAGGGCAGCGGCGCAGCGCGGGGCCAGGCCCGGGCTAGGCGCTGATCATCCGGCGGCTGTCGATGTATTGCCGCATGGGGCCTGGGTATAAACCCGGACCGAAGCCGCGTGTCGAACGTGTCGACGCTGATCATCAGTATCTCGGCCTCAGCCGAGCGTGTGACGAACACGGAAGACATCGGCGAAGCGTCTATGGCTGGCGGACGGGACCTTGGCGGTGATAGCCTGCCACAATGCTCAACCCGCGGCCATGCTGCAACAGCGAGGGCACCGTGGTTCAGCCGGAGACGGCCGGAAGCCAGAGCCGTCCGCCCCGAGAGCCGGCCTGGATAGGTGCCCGGCTCCCGGGTGTCCATGTGATCATCGCATCAAGCGAGCTCCATGCGCAGGCATCCGTGCTGCCACGGGGTCGGGGTCGACCCAGAAGCATCCGGAGCTAACGATCCTCTGGCCCGCCGCGTTTGCGAGTTGCTGACAGTCGCTCTGACGGATGCAGTTGTTGTAGCGGATCTGGTCACCATAGCCTTGCGGCGCTGCGCTGAAATTGCAGGCCGGCCCCCATTCGGCCGTCCCCGCTATCGCAGGCGATGCGATTACCATGCCTAGCAAACCCACGGCGGCCATGGCTGCGATACCCTGGTTCAGGCGCGGCGCAGGCTGAATCCGGGCGAAACATGCGGTTCTATCAAGCATCGGAATTCTCCGCGGTTGACGAAGCCTACCTCTGCAACGGCACCAACACGTGTCGTGCCGCCTATAGATGGCGTTTCATGCGGACGGCAACAATCAACAAGGCATTCGAGTAGAAGTAATTTCACGGATATTTGTGCAACGTTACGAATTTTTAATCCAGCATTAATGCACGATCCATCCAAGCGCTAAGATTTGGGGGCGATAGCGCCTATGAGACATTTCGTTTTCTTCTGAAATCACGTTGATTTGCATGTCAGCACCGGCCCGAGAGCTGTAACTTAGGAGAGCCAGGCAGGAGAATGCCGGCGCAGAACTCGACCAAAGGAGGTCGACCATGACCGTTCAGAGGATCTTTCTGGCCGCGGGGCTACTCGCAATGTGGGGGCTGACATTGGAGGCAAAGGCAGCGGAACTCGGCGCCGAAAGCATCGTGCACGAGCAAGCCCAAAGCGCGCGCGCCCTCGCAGAGCAGAGCCAGTATCGCGCCTACCATCAACGCTTCAAGGACTTGGAGCTTCGCCACCCTGTCGCGCCGACTGAGCTGCCGCACCACAACTAAAGGCTTCACATCCTGAAGTCGGGGCCGCCATGGCGGCCCCATTTCTTGACGTTCACAGATTTGCTTTGTTGGCCGGCGCGCCCTGCAATTCCGGCACCCACGACATCGGGAAGCGCAACCCGGCATAGCCACCAGAACGACCGTCCGCCCGCTGAAGCAGGCAAGCCAAGCGCTGGCCGACCTGCGCACAGGACGATCGCGAGGTACGGTGGTCTCGTTCCATGAGGCTCTCGCCATGAGGCTCTCGCAGCTCATCGCGTCGATAGCGGAGCCCCCTCGCCCTCATGCGCAGGACCCGCCGCTGCCCTCTTCTCTCGCCCGCTTCGTGCTGTGGTCGGGCGGCTGGCATCAGGCGGCGATTTGTGCCCTTTCAGTTGCGGTCTTCCTGCTCAACGCCGCCCCGATCGAAACGCAGCGTCGCATCATCGACACGGCCGTCCATGCCGGCCGCCTCGCCGCCATCCTGAGGCTCGCCGGCCTGCAATTTGCGATCATTCTGACGTTCGGGTCGGCGAAGCTCGCCATGAACGTCTACCGAGCCTGGCTCGGCGAATGCGCGACCCGGGATCTGCGCCTCGTGGTGACGCGCAAGTTGGAGAACCTGCAGGTCGACGACTTGGCGCTCAGCAATGGCACCGGCCTCGCCATGATCCTCGCGGAAGCCGACGACATCGGCGCCTTCGTCGGTTCAAGCCTCAGCCTTCCGATTGTCGAGATCGGCTTTCTGGCGAGCGTCTTTGCCTATCTCGCCGTCCTCGACCTGAGGATGATGTCAGTCAGCCTTCTGATCCTGACGCCGCAATTCGTGTTCGTGCCGGTGATGCAGCGAGCCATCAACCGCCGCGTGGCACAGCGCACCCGCATTCTGCGGCGCTTCGGCGAAGAAATCCTGTCTCGGTCGCGAGCTGAATCCAGCGCGCGCCGCCTCGACGAGGTGTTCACGCTCAACCTCGGCATGTTCGAGACCAAATTTGCCCTCAACTTCCTGATGAACCTGACCTATTCCCTCGGCAGCCTGCTCGTGCTCGGCATTGGCTGCGTGCTGGTCGTCCAAGGTCGGACCGAGATCGCCACCGTCGTCACCTTCCTGTCCGCAACCGGACGGATCGTCGACCCATGGAATGACCTCGTCGACTGGGCCCGAGGTCTCGCATTGACGATCGTCAAGTACCGACTTGTCGCCCAGGCCATCGGGGCACCGTCCGGTGGCGTTTCAAGCTTGCCCGCAACGGCGCGCTGACTCCAGCGGCTCGGAACCGCCGGTGTACCGCCGCATGCTGATTGGGCTCGGGTCTCGCGACTTGGCCCAGACTACAGGCACGACCCGCTCTTGCCGGGTCGCCCCCGCGTATCACGGCCATCAGCCGCTGCTAGCCATCAGTATTCGTCGCCATCCGGCTCCGCTCGTCGATGCCGGCGCCTTCTGCGCGGTGCTTCGGAGCAAGCCAGTTCGAGAAGGCGTCGAGATAGAGGTAGATCACCGGCGTCGTGAACAAGGTCAGCAATTGGCTGACGAAGAGGCCGCCGACCATGGCGTAGCCGAGCGGCTGGCGGATTTCCGAACCCGTGCCGTGGCCCAGCATCAGCGGCACGCCGCCGAGGAGAGCGGCCATGGTGGTCATCAGGATCGGGCGAAAGCGCAACAGGCAGGCGCGCCTGATCGCCTCCAGCGAGGACAGGCCCTGCTCGCGCTCGGCTGCGATCGCGAAGTCGATCATCATGATCCCGTTCTTCTTCACGATGCCGATCAGCAGAATGAGGCCGATCAGCGCGATCAGGCTGAAATCGAAGCCGAAGAGCAGCAGGATGGCCAACGCTCCGACACCGGCTGAAGGAAGGGTCGAGAGGATGGTGAGAGGGTGGATATAGCTTTCGTAGAGGATGCCGAGGATCAGGTAGACGACGACCAGCGCCGCCGCGATCAGCATCGGCACCGAGGCGAGCGAGTCCTGGAAGGCCTGTGCCGTGCCCTGGAAGGACGTCGTGATCGTTGCAGGCAGGTTCATCGCCTGTTCCAGCGCGGCGATCGCTGCGGTCGCCTGGCCCAGTGCGATGCCCGGCGCCAGATTGAAGGAGATCGTCACCGCCGGGAACTGGCCCTGGTGGTTGATCGCCAGCGGCTGCGCCGGCACCGTGCTCCATCTGGCAATGGCCGAGAGCGGCACGTTGCCGCCCGTCGTCGCCGAACGCAGGTAGATCCGGTCGAGCGTCGCGATCTTCTGCTGCAACGCCGGCAGCACTTCCAGAACCACGTAATAGGTCGAAAGCTGCGTCGCGTAGCTGGCGATCTGGCGTTGCCCGAACGCATCGTAGAGCGTCGCGTCGATGACGTCCGGGGTCAGCCCGTAGCGGGCAGCCTGGTCGCGGTCGATCGCCAGGGTCAGGGTGGAGCCAGCCGCCTGCTGGTCGGAGGCGACATCGCGCAGCTCCGGCATCGCCTTCATCCTGTCGAGGAGCTTGGGCGCCCATTCGTTGAGCTGGGCGACGTCGGTGCCCTGCAAGGTGAACTGGAATTGTGTCCGCGAGGACCGGCCGCCGACGCGCACATCCTGCGTCGCCTGAAGATAGAGGCTGGCGCCTTCCAGCGCGCCGGTCTGCGCGCGCAGTCGGCGGATCACCGCGTCGGCCGAGGCCGTACGCACCTCCCGCGGCTTCAGCGTGATGTACATGGTGCCGTCATTGAGAGTGCCGCCCGCCCCGCCCATACGCATCGCCATGTGATCGACAGCCGGATCCTTGAGCACGATGGCGCCGACCGCCTCCATATGCCTGGCCATGGCTGCGATGGAGGTGTCTTGCGCGGTCTCGATCACGCCGGTGATCAGGCCGGTGTCCTGCTGCGGAAAGAAGCCCTTCGGGATGATGACGAACAGATAGACGGTGAGCGCGAGCGTTGCGAAGAACACCATCAGCGTGACGGCGCGAAAGCGCAGCGCCACGTCGAGGCTGCGCTCGTAGGCGCCGAGGAGCGCCTGGAACAGCTTGTCGCTGGCCTGGTAGATCCGGCCGTGATGCACGTCCCGAAGCGGCTTCATGAAGCGCGAGGCCATCATCGGCGTCAGGGTCAGCGAGATCACCGCGGAAACCAGGATCGCCATCGCCAACGTGACTGAGAATTCGCGGAACAGCCTGCCGATGATCCCGCCCATCAGCAGCAGCGGAATCAGCACCGCGACAAGCGAGATCGAGATCGACAGGATGGTGAACCCGATCTCGCTCGCGCCCTTGAGGGCGGCATCCATCGGCTCTTCGCCCTCCTCGATATAGCGCGTGATGTTCTCCAGCATGACGATGGCGTCGTCGACGACGAAACCGACGGCGATGGTCAGCGCCATCAGCGAGAGGTTGTCGAGGCTGTAGCCGGCGAACCACATCAGAGCGCAGGCGCCGAGCAGGGCGAGCGGCACGGTCAATGACGGGATGATGGTGGCCCAAAGGCTGCGCAGGAAGATGAAGATCACCAGCACCACCAGAGCGACCGTCACCAGCAGCGTGAACTTCACGTCCTTGACCGCGGCGCGGATCGTCTGCGTCCGGTCGGACAGCACCGCGATCTTGATGGCGGGCGAGATGCCGGCGGTCAGGTGCGGCAGAGCCTGCATGACCTTGTCGACCGTGGCGATGACATTGGCCCCGGGCTGCTTGAAGATCACCAGGAAGACGCCGCGCTTGCCATCGGCCCAGCCGGCTTGCGTATCGTCGAGCGGGGCGCTGACCGCCTGACCGATGTCGCGCACGCGCACAGGATTGCCGTCGCGATAGGCGACGATGACGTCGTTCCAGTCCTTGGCGTCGGTGAGCTGGTCATTGGCGTAGATCGTGTACGAGCGTGCGACGCCGCTGATGGTGCCTTTCGGGCTGTTGACCGTCGTCACGGAGAGCGGCGCGCGCACATCCTCCAGGGATAGTCCACGGGCGGCCAGTTTCGCCGGATCGACCTGGATGCGGATCGAGGGCGTTTGCTGGCCGCCGACACTGACCTGGCCGACGCCACCGATCTGGCTGATCGCCTGGGCGAGCTTGGTCAGGGCCTCGTCGGAGACCTGAGTGAGCGGCAAGGTCTCGGAGGTGGCGCTGAGCAGCAGGATCGGCGCGTCGGCCGGATTGACCTTACGATAGGTCGGCGGGCTCGGCAGGTTCTTGGGAAGCTGACCGGAGGCCGCGTTGATGGCGGCGAGCACATCGGCGCCGGCGCCGTCGATATTGCGCGAGAGCTCGAACTGGAGGGTGATCTGGGTCGAATTGGCCTGGCTCGACGACGTCATTTCCGCAACGCCCGGAATCAGCGCGAATTGGGACTCCAGCGGTTGCGCGACCGTCGCGGCCATGGTGGCCGGATCGGCGCCGGGCAGGTTGGCCGAGACCTGGATCGTGGGGAAATCCACCTCCGGCAAGGGCGCCACCGGCAATTGCGGGTAGGCGACGAGCCCGACGAGCAGGAGGCCGGCCATCAACAGCGACGTCGCGATCGGAAAGCGGATGAAGGGTGTGGAGATGCTGCTGGCCATGGCTCAGTGCGCCTTCTGTTCAGCGGCGGGCACATTCTGCGCGGATGCGCCTGGAGCCGGTGGCGTCTCGGCATCGGCCGGCATCGGTCTGGCGTGGACCACGGCGCCATCCTGCAGGCGGGATTGGCCGGCGACCACGACCTTCTGCTCGGCGCTGAGCCCGGATACGACGACCGCCCGTTCATCGTCGCTGGCACCGACCTCGATCGGCTGAGTGATCGCCTTGCCGTCATCGCCGATGACATAGGCGAACAGGCCGGAGGGACCATGCATCACTCCGTTCGTCGGTATGACGACGACCTGCTTGAGCGTGTCGATCCGCATCCGCGTATTGACCGAAAGCCCGGGCCAGAGTGCATTGTCCAGATTGTCGAAGCGCGCCTTCAGGCCAATCGTGCCGCTCGCCATGTCGACAGTGTTGTTGATCGCGGCGAGCTGGCCGCGAGCCAGGCCCCGAGTGCCATCCGAAGAGATCGCATCGACGGGGACCGCGCCGCCGTCATGAGCCTTGGCGATCGCTTCGAGACGATCCTGCGGTGCGGTGAACTCGACCGCGATCGGCTGCAGCTGGGTGATGGTGACGATGCCCGTCGTATCGGTGGCATGGACGATGTTGCCGGGGTCGATCATCCGGAACCCGGCCCGGCCGGTGATCGGGGAACTGATGGTGGCATAGTCCAGATTGACCCGGGCGCTGTCCATGGCGGCCTGGTCGCCCTGGATTTGCGCCTTGAGTTGCTCGACCAGCGCCTGCTGCGTGTCGAGGTTCTCGCGCGATTGGAAGTCCTTCGCGGCGAGGGATTTGTAGCGCTCGAGAATGAGCTGGTTGTTCTTCAGATTGGCTTCATCCTGGGCTTTCTTGGCGACGGCCTGGTCGAGAACAGCCTGGTAGGGGCGCTTGTCGATTTCGACCAGCGGATCGCCTTGGCGGACGATCTGGCCTTGCTTGAAGAGCACCTTGGTGATCGCGCCGTCGACGCGGCTTTTCACCGTCACGGTCCTGAAAGCCGAGACGGATCCCAGGCCACGGACATAGATGGGATAGTCGGTCTTGGCGGCTTCCGCGTAGGTCACGGGAATTTTCTGCGCCGCGACCTTCTCGGCCCCGGCCGCTCCCGCCCGAGGGCCGCCGGCGGGAACGTCACCGCCAAGTTCGCGCCACCCCAGATAGCCCAACATCACGAGTGCCAGCAGGACGAGCAGCACCGGCGAGCTGCCGGGCATTTTCTGTCCGTTGTCTCTCTTCTCAAGCATGCTCGCACCCGTCGAAAGACAAGAGCGTCGCCCCGCATCGCAGCGGCGATGTCCATCGCGGCTGTGCGGGAACAACGCGCTCCCCCGCGGCGGGTTTCGAGTTCAGCTACGCCAATCGGCGAGAGAATTGACCTGCTGCCGGCAGCTTGGATTCTGACGGTTGGCGCTGGAATAGCAGCAAAAGTGGTGAAAATGGCCGGAAACGCGCATGGGCGCCGTGCTCGCGACCTGTTGCGGCGTGCCGCCGGATTTTGGCCGCACCGAACCTGCTCCCGATCTTGTGACGCAGGCAGAGCAGCGCCCGACGAGGCCTGCCGAATTTAGGCTACACGGTGCCGCCGCTCTGGAGCGCTGACAGCGTCGACAACGGTGCCGGGATGGCCTGGGCGAGCGGGCGGCAAACTTCATCCCACTACATGCCGCACGAAACCGATCTTACCAGTCCGCGACTGTTCGCGGAGAAGGAATGGCATGTCACCGCGTTCATGCTTTCGCATGAGCGGCCGCGAAGCCGGGACTGAAGCGCCACCGAATCTAGCGCATCATATCGGCGAGCGCGTCGCGCGTGGAGACGCTGGAGATGTGGAACACGCCTTGGTAGGGCATTCCGAGGTCGACGATCACGAACATGATGCTCGATATCGAAAGCACCCCGATTGCCAGAACCGCAGCGCTCAAGGCACGGCGGGGTATCTGTAGCCCGAAGCTCAGGAAGACCAGACTGAGCCAGAAGCTCAACAGGCCGATGAAGAAGGCTCCCGACGGTATGTGGGAATCCTCGATGACGCTCCATCTCGCCGATAGCGCCGCTGAATAGGCTGTCCGGCAGCGGGCCGCGGAGTGCTCCAGCCCGGGGCTTTGCAGGGCGTCCACGGCCACGCCGATGTCGCTCATGAGCTGCGACAGGATGCTGTCCTCGCCGCGAACAGCCATCCCTTCGGTGTTCGGCATTCCCGCAACCACGATCTTCGCCTCTTGCGGCCACGTGCTTGCCAGGACGGCCGCGGTGTACTGTCGGAGCTTCAGCCGGATCGGGTCTGCGGCATCGCCGAAAATCCGCAGGCACTCGTCCAGACTGGTCAGGCGCGCGGCATAGGTCGAACGATGGGCGCTGGCCTCGTCGAAGCGTGCCCGAGCCGTCGAGAGCTGCAGGCTGAGGATCAACGCGGCGAAGGTCACCATGAGGCCGGTGACCAGCCGGATGGAGTCCAGGTTCTCGGCCGTCAGATGTCGCTCGTGCAGACGTTTCCGCAGGGCAATGCCGGCCATCGCAGAGGCACAGAAGAGCGCAAGGAACGCGAAGACCAGAAGAAACTCCATAACGTCTCCTTGCGCCGGTATGCGCCCAGATAGCATTCATCGAGTTCTTCTTGAACAGGCTGCGGAGGCGGCCTCGAGAACTGCGCCGCCATGATGCTCTGCGGCCGACCCGAGCGACGACAGCATATGCGGAGCGCCCGCGGTCATCCCACCGTCATGCAAAGACGCCAAGATTGCCTTTGCAGCCTTGGCTGTTGCTCGGTTTCTGGTCCTTGCCATAGTGGCGACAACTACGACGTAGCCTGCTCTCGCCGCCGGTGGAGTTGCCTATGTACGAAGACCAGTTGAAGCAATTTCGTGCGCGATCGATCGAAAAGACCCTGCGCGCCGGCTTGCCAGCTTACATCATGGATGAGGGCTGGGGCGAAGGCGTCATTCGCTTTCGTGTCGACGGACGGAAAGAGCGCATCGTCATCGTCCAGGGAAAGGCTGTGATTGAGCCTTTTAGCGCTCGCGCTGACAGCCGCTAGCCGTTGTCCGGAGACGAAGTCGATGCGCACCCCTTCCGAACGCGCGCTGATGCAAGACCTTAACGCCCTGCTCGCCCACCAACCTCAATCTAAATCCGGGGTGCCGTCTTATCCAGCGTAGGCGGTGACAAATGCTCGGGCAGGCGAGGAGAAAGGAAGCAATCGCGGGCGGTTGCGCTACCTGCCTCCCTCCGTTTGGGGCTTGCCGGACAGAGAAATCGCAACTGTCGAGTACCCACGAACTTCAGGTTTCCGCGCGATCGCAGGCTGGCTGCCAGGGAAACCATCTACTTCCTCACACCATCCGCCAAAGCGGCCGTGACCCCGAGCCCCACCAGCAACGTGCCGCTGACATAGCGCTCGACCTGCAGGTACAGCCTGCTGCGCCTCAACCAGTTGCCGGCCGTACCGGCGGCCAGTGCGTACATCCCGTCGGTGAGCAACCCGAGGACCGTGTAGAGGCTGCCGAGGAACGCGATCTGCATGCCGACATGGCCGCGGCCCACATCGATGAACTGCGGCAGGAATGCGAGGAAAAACAGTGCCGTCTTCGGATTGAGGAGGTTGACGACAAAGCCTTCCCGAAAGAGATGGCGGCTTGCGGGCGGAGCGGTGAAGGTATCGCTCGTATCGACCGACGCACGCGCGAAGAGCTTTCTGAGGCCGAGCCAGATCAGGTAGGCGGCTCCGGCATATTTGACGATCCCGAACGCCAAGGCCGACGAAGCGAGGAGCGCGGACAGCCCGAGGGCCGCTGCTGCGACATGAACGAGCGTCGCGGTGTGGATGCCGAGAATCGAGACGAGCCCGGCGGTTCGCCCCTGCTCGATCGAGCGCCCGACGAGATAGAGAACGGCGGGCCCGGGAATGACGAGCAATGCGAGGGCCGCGCCGACGAAGAGGGCGATATCGGCAAGGCCGGGAGTGACGAGGCTCATGTTTCCTCCAATTGGCCGGCAAGTATCCGGTCTGAATGCCCCAGCGAAAGGTTCGAGTGCGAAGCGAAGACGCCTAGCCGTCCGGGCATGCCGCTCCGGAGCCGGCCCACGCCTCGACCAGCACACCAAAGATGGCATTCGTTCCCGGCGCCGGCTCGCGGCCTGGTCCCGGCCGCCAGGCCCAGAGCACCAGGGGATCGGACCTGACGTGCTTGACGATCGCGGCGAGGTCCCGGCCGCCGTTGCGGCTCTTGTCCTTGAGCTGTGCGCAGATCTGGCCGAGCGTCTTGCCGTCCCAGCCCATCGATGCGGGAGCGAGCGCCCAATGGCCATCGCCGGGAACGCGGGCCGCATGGAAGTTCTGCCTGCCGTGGCAGCTGGCGCATTCGAGCCCCGGCGCCCCATGTCCGTCTCTTCCGCGGATCACCATGGGCTGATGAAGACGCCGCTGATCGCCTTGACGAGGACGCTCTGTCGCCGGATGGCAGTTGAGGCAGCGCGGGTGCTGCAGCACCTTTCCGATCTCGCCGAACAGCGCGAGCGAGCGCGCCTGCCTGTCGGGAATGCCGGCGAAACTATCGGCAGGGCGCAGGGACGCGGAAGCCTCCGGCGGCGAGGATTGAGCGTGTGTCGCGGCTATTCCGGCCAGGCAGAAGCCGGCTGCCATGGCGACCCCGTTAAGAAGGTGCAGTCGCATCAGCCCGCCCCTTTCACCATCGGCAACGAGCTTGGTCGTTCGCGGCCGAGGCGTGCCAGGGCATTGGCGACCGCTGGCCCGATCGGCGGAACACCGGGCTCACCGACCCCCGACGGAGCTTCGGCCGACGGGACGATCCGGACTTCGACGGCCGGCATCTCGTTGATCCGCAGGGATCTGTAGCTGTCGAAATTGCTCTGGACCGGGCGTCCCCTGTCGAGGGTGATCTCGCCGTACAGGACGTGCCCGAGGCCGAAGCCGATGCCGCCTTCCATCTGGGCACGAACGATGTCGGGGTTGATCGCGATACCGCAGTCGACCGCACACCACACCTTGTGGACTCTGGGCTCATCCTCGAAGGAGACTTCGGCGATCTGGGCGACATAGGAGCCGAAACTCTCCACGACCGCGACGCCGCGTGCCCGCCCATTGTTCGGGCCTGGCCCGTCCCATCCCGCGAGCTCTGCAACGGCCTTCAGCGCACCGGCGGCGCGGGGGCGCCGGGTCATCAAGGCGAGCCGCCCCGCGACGGGGTCCTGTCCGACCTCCTGCAGCAACTGGTCGATGAAGCACTCGACCGCGTAGCCGGTATGGGTGTGGCCGACCGAGCGCCACCACAAGGTCGGGACACCGACCTTGGGAGTGTGCACCTCGCATGCGAAATTGGGCATGTCGTAGAGCAGTCCGCTCGCCCCTTCGACAGAGGACGAGTCGACGCCGTTCTTCACCGCCGAGAACTCGAAGATCGTGCCGATATTGATCGACTGGCCGACGATCGTGTTGGACCAGGCCGAAATTCTGCCGTCTTTGAGGGCACCGCGAAGGCGATGCACGTAGATCGGCCGATAATAGCCGCCACCGAGATCGTCTTCGCGCGTCCAGACGACCTTGACCGGGCGGTTTGGTCCTATGGCCTTGGCCACCATCGCCAACTCGGCCGCAAGATGCTGGCTGTGCTGGGCGCGCCGGCCGAAACTGCCGCCGGCGATCATGGTTTCGATGCTCACTCGCTCGAGCGGCAGGCCGAGAACATCGGCGATCATTTGATGCTCGGGGGTCTGGAACTGGCTGCCGAACCGGGCCAGTGCCTGTTCGCCGTTCCATGCGAGATAGCCGTCCAGCGGCTCCATCGGTGCGTGAGCGAGATAAGGAAACGTATACTCGGCTTCAATGACGCGCTCGGCTCCGGCGAGAGCGGTCGCCGCATCGCCATGGCTGCCCGCGACCGCCCCCTTGCTTCGCGCAAGTTCCCGATAATGGGCGACGATATCCGGGCTGCTGCGAGTCTCGGCGGCGCTGTCGTCCCAGGAGACTTTCAGCGCCTCGCGCCCCTTCAACGCCGGCCACATGCCCTCGGCGTAGACCGCGACGCCCGACCCGATCGACTTGACGTCGACCACGCCCCTGATCTTTAGGGCCTGGGTAGCGTCGAAGCTGACCAGCTTGCCGCCGAAGCGCGGCGGGCGCGCCACGACCACGGTCAGCATGTTCGGCTCCCGGATATCGATGGTGAAACGAGCCCGTCCCGTCGACTTGATCGCGCTGTCGAGACGCTTGACCGCGCCCTCCCTGCCGATCAGCCGATAAGCCGCCGCCGGCTTGAGCTGCACATTTTTCGGCAATGGCAGCTTGGCCGCTTCGCCTGCGAAATCGCCAAAGGAACCTCGCCTGCCCGAAGGATCCTGCAGCACGCCCCTCTCGATGCCGATCTCGACAGCCGGAACCTTCCACGCGGCAGCCGCGGCCTGGAGCAGCATGACGCGCGCGGCCGCCGCCGCCTGCCTGATCTGCACCCAGGAATTGGCCATGGCGGTCGAGCCACCGGTCACCTGAAGATGACCGAAGACCAGGTTCGCATAGAGCTCGACATCGGCGGGCGCGTGTTCGGCGCGCATCTGGCTCCAGTCGGCGTCGAGTTCTTCTGCGACCAGGGTGGCGAGGCCCGTGAACGGACCCTGACCGACTTCGATGTGCTTGACGAGGACGGTGACCGTGCTGTCCGCCGCGATCCTGACGAAAGCGTTCGGCGCGAAAAGTGGATCACCCTGTCGGGCTTTCGCAGCTTTCGGCAGATAGGCACCAATGACGAGGGCGCCAGCGCCCGCCAGCACGGCGCGTCGGGAGGGGGAATGTGCCAAAGCGGTCACGGGTTCAGCCCTCCAACGCATGAGCGGCGCCGTGAATGGCAGCGCGGATGCGGACATAGGTCGCGCAACGACAGAGATTGCCGTTCATCGCGAGGTCGATGTCGCGGTCGGTCGGTTTGGGGATCTCCTTGAGCAGCGCCACCGCGCTCATGACCTGACCGGACTGGCAATAGCCGCACTGGGGCACGTCATGACCGATCCACGCGGCCTGGACGGCGTCGCACTCCCTGCCCGCGAGCCCTTCGATGGTGACGATCTCGGCATCTCCAACGGCGGAGATAGGGGTCACGCAGGCACGCTGCGGCTTGCCGTCGAGGTGGACAGTACAGGCTCCGCACTGAGCGATGCCGCAGCCGAACTTCGTACCCGAGAGGCCGAGATTGTCTCGGATCGCCCACAGCAGCGGAGTGCCGTCGTCGACATCGAGCTCATACGTCTTCCCATTGACCTTCAGGCGATGTGGCATGTCGATCTCGCAAGCCCAGAACACGTGACGATGTGGCTTCTCGACGCCTGATGCCCGCTCGCGTTCGCGGGAGCGATCTGACATAGCGATTGCAGAAGGCAGTCTGCCGCCATGCGCGGCAAACTGTACTAGAAAACGATTTGAGTCTAGTGGGTATCCGCTCGCCTGGGGTGGAACTCTGTCAGGAGCGCCATGACCGATCGTCACGACCATCCGGCCGCCTTTGTCGACGACATGTCCGATCGCGCCGAGCAGATTGCGGATGCGGCGATGCGTCTGTTCGCGCGCTACGGGTTCAAGCGTACCGCGGTGGACGACATCGCCAAGGAAGCGCGGATCGCGAAGGCGACGATCTATCTTCACTTCAAGGGCAAGGACGACATCTTACGCGCCACGCTGCAGTTGCTGGGCCAACGTGTCGATGCACTGTGCCGCGAAGTGATGGAGATGAAGGCCCCGTTCGCCGAGCGGCTGATGGCGCTGCTGCGAGCCCATCACTGCACCGCCTTCCTGAGCATCGGCGCCGGCGATCACTTCGCTGAACTGCGCGCGGTGATCGACGATATCGCGGTCAAGGAGCGCAAGGCCTTCGAATCCATCTTCGTCCGCTACGCGACACAGCTTATCGAGGAATGCGAGGCGCGAGGCGAAATCACGCTGAAGCGGCCGGGGGTGGACCCAGCTGCCCTGATCACGACGCTGATGCAAGCCAGCGTCGGCGCCAAGGTCGGAGGCATAAGCTACGAGGACTATGAGGCCCGGCTTGGCTTGTTCGCCGGCGTGATCATTGCAGCCGTCCTGCCGTGAGCTCATCTGCGCGGCGCGCATCGGCAAGGCCCGTCTCGCTGTCGCTTTCGAGCAGCGCCAGGATTTCGTCGTAGCCATAATCGCGCGCCAGGTCCGCAGCGCTCCGACCGTCATGGCCGAGAAGGTCCGATCGCACGCCGGCTTCCAACAATAGCCGGACTGCCTCGACATGGCCGTGCCAGACAGCGTCGTGGAGCGCGGTATAGCCATTGAAGGGGCCTTGTGCGTCGGCGATCTCGGCAAATCTCTCGTGCCGGGTCAATGCCGCGAGGGCCACGTCATGCCCCATATAGGCGGCTTTGTGCGCGGGATGGGCGAGCATGAAATGGTCGACGAGCGTCGGGTCCGCTCCTGCGTCGAGCAGGGCCTGGACTGCACCCGCAAGCCCGTCGCGGGCGGCGATCAGGAGCGGCGTATGCCCGGGGTTTCGGGCGCTGTGAACCGGGGCGACGACATCCGGATCCGCGCCTTCGGCGAGCAGCGTGGCAATCCGCGCCTCCTTCTCGGCACCGGACAGCATCTCGTCCTCGAGCACGGCCAGAAGCGGCTGCCGCTGTCGAGCGGCGGCAACGCGCGTGTGGAACCCGTCGAACACAGCCCGCAGCTCCGCATCCTGCGCAGTCTTCGTATCGAGCATCTCTTCGGCGGTCATGCCGAGGCGGGAACGGATGGTGGGGTCGATGTCGGGATGCGCCAGCAGCACCTTCGCCACGGCGGGGCGGCGGTGCCAGACCGAGATCATCAAGGGCGTCATGCCATGGCTGTGGCTCTGCAGATTCACGAAGGCGCCGTACTGCAGCAGAGCCTCCGTGACTGCGGCGCTGCCTCCTTGAGCGGCCAGGTGCAAGGGCGAGGCTCCCATCAGCGGATCGAGCTGTAGCGGGTCTGCGCCCGCCGCCAGAAGCCCGGCCACCGCAGCTGCATCCCCTCTGGCGGCAGCGAGGTGCAAGGTAGGCAGAGCGGCGCCATGATCCTGCAAGGCGTGTCGTGGGAGTTTCATCGGCTGTCCGCCCTCAACGGTTATATCCGGCCCGAAACTAGCCCTCTGTTCGATCGAGATAATCGCATTTAGATTTCAGCCATTCTTGGAGATGATTCACGAATGCGCCTGCCCCTCGCATTGTTGGAGGTTTTCAATGCCATCGCCCGCGCCGGCAGCCTGCGGGGGGCGGCCGAAGCCTTGAACCTCACGCCGTCGACGGTCAGCCACCAGCTCAAGGCGCTCGAAAGGCAGCTGGGAACCACGCTGTTCATCCGGACGACGCGGTCGGTGACGATGACGGAGGCCGGGCGAGCGCTGAGTCGCGGCTCCCTGCCGGCTTTCGACCAGTTGAACGAAGCGCTGCAAAGTGCACGCGATGTCGGCGGCAGCACACGCGGCACGCTGCGCATCACCCTCCCCGAATTCGCCTATCACATGCTCCTGGCGCCGCTCGTCGTTTCCTTTCGTGCCGCCTGGCCGGAGATCGAGCTAGAACTGGTCATGACCGATGCCTTCGTCGACCTCGTGGAGTCCGGCTACCATGCGGGCATCCGCCAGGGGGATCGTGTCGAGCAGGACATGGTAGCGATCAAGATCGGCGAGGCTCTTCCGATCGCGGTCTATGGCAGCAGGGAGTATCTCGATCGAAGGCCCGTTCCACGACAACCGCGCGATCTTCTTGCGCATGACTGCATTCGCTATCGCTTTCACCGCTCCGGCCGCATCGCGCCGTGGCAGTTCGACGGCCCGAACGGCGCCTATCAGGTCGAGGTCACCGGCGGGTTGATCGTCAGCGACCTGCCCACGCTCTACACGATGGTCGCGGACGGGCTGGGGCTGGGATATGTCTTCCGCGACGCGCCTCCGGCGGAGATGCGCAGGGACCGGCTCGTTTCGCTGCTGGCAGACCATCTTGTGCCGATCCCGGGTCTCTATCTCTATTTTCCGCGTGAGTATCGCGCGATGCAGCCATTGCGGCTGTTCATCGAGCATGTGCGGCAAGCCGGCAGGCATGGCGCCCGGAGCGCTAGCGTCGATCCCGACTAGCCGCAGGCCCGCCTGCTACCCCCAGACGCGGCCGGATCTCGGGGTGTCGATCTGGTAGTCCGTCGCATGAGCCGTGAAGAAGCTTCGCGCAAAATCGTATGCCCGCGCGACGGGGTCGCGCGGGTCCCGGGCGATCTCGCCGCGCGAGTTGCCGTAGCCATGCACCGTACCGACGAATGTCGAGCGGGTATAACGGCTGTATTCCTGGATCTGCTGCACGATTCCGGCCGAGACGGTCGGATAGGTTTCCTCCGAGCTGAGCAGCAGCCCGATGCGCTTGCCCTGCATGCGCGCGACCACCGATGGCGACGACGGGTGAGAAGCGGCCACATAGCAGAACATCCTGTCGAAGAAAGCCTTCAGCTGGGCTGACATGCCGTACCAATAGATCGGGCTGGCGGCCACGAACCCCTGAGCGGGCAGGAGGCTCTCGAAGAACGCGGAACTGAACCCGTCCTCGATGGCGCAACTGCCGTCTGGCCGCCGGCAAGAGCGACAATCCTTCAGAAACGAGCCCAGAATGTCGTTCGCAACGACGATTTCGCTTTCATGCCCGGCATCGCGCAGACCCTCGGCAAAGGCCCGGGCCAGAGCGGCGGAGTTGCCGTCGCGGCGTGGACTCGAGCTTAGGACCATAGCTTTCATGGCGCATCCGATCTCGCAGAGTGGATTATCCGCCGCCGGCCGCAGGAGGCGCCCGGGATGAGCGGCTCCCGCCGGCTTGGCGGCGATGTCTGCAATAGCTAGATGACGCGCCCCACCCCGCAAGTACGCACCTTCGGGTACCTATGGCGAAGCAAGGCATGACCTCCCCGCACGAGCAGAACGGACAGTGCGTTCCGGACGTGTTCGACGCCGAGTGCTCGGCCCGGCATGCGTTGGAGCTCATCTCCGGGAAATGGAGCGTCCTGATTCTCACGGCACTGGCGGAAGCACCCCGCCGAAACGGCGCTCTCCTGCGGCGGATCGGCGGCATATCGCAGAAGATGCTGACCCAAACCCTGAAAGACCTGGAACGGAACGGCCTTGTCGAGCGCCATGACCTCCGGACCGTTCCGCTGCACGTCGAATACAGGCTCAGTGCGCTGGGTTCTTCATTGAGCGCTACCCTCATCGCGCTCGACAGATGGGCCGAGCGGAATTTTCCGGAACTCGACGCAGCCCGTGCACGCCATGACGCCGCACGCCTCGGCCCCGTGGCACAAACGGATTCATGAATCCTGCCGAACAGAGAATGCGATCCCGCCCGCATTATTCGCTCTGGCGTCGATCGGTAGCATTCCTTCCGTCCCCGGCGCAGATCGACAGACCGAGGACGCGGTCGAAATTGGCTGGCTTCGCGCCAGGCGGCGCGAAGGAGCCTGCGATGTACCCTCAGAATCTGACTGGCAAGACTGCCGTCGTTACCGGCAGTTCCCGCGGGATCGGCCGTGCGATAGCGGCACGGCTCGCTGCTAACGGGGCAGCCGTAACCATCAACTACCGGAGCGAAGCCGGCGCCGCAGAGGAGCTCGTGGCGCAGATCGTCGCCAGCGGCGGCTCGGCGCAGGCCGTGCAAGGCGATATCGCCAGGATCGACGACATCCAGCGGTTGTTCGACAAGGCCGAGATCGCATTCGGCCCCATCGATATCGTGGTGGCCAATGCGAGCATCGCGATCCTGAAGCCGCTGATCGATTGCACGGAAGACGACTTCGATACCCTTTTCGGCGCGAATGCCCGAGGAACCTTCTTCACGCTGAAGGAGGCCGCGAAACGCCTGCGCGATGGCGGACGCATCGTCGCCGTTACCACCGGCGGGACGAGAATGTTCCTGGGCGAAACCTCGCTCTATCTCGGCAGCAAAGGGGCGGTCGAACAATTCGTCCGCTCCTTGTCCCGGGAACTCGGCTCACGCGGGATCACGGTCAATGCGGTCCTGCCCGGCTTCACCAACACCGACATGCTGCCCGAGCGGGACCGCGCACGTGCCGCCGGCATGTCCCCTTTCGCTCGCGTCGGCGAAACGGACGACATCGCCGACGTGGTGGCCTTTCTTGCCAGCGAGCAAGCCCGATGGGTAACAGGCCAGAACATCGGCGCCGGCGGCGGCGTGATGTGATTTCGCTTCCGATCGGGCACGATCGGAAGCAGCAGTACCGGCCATTGGCACTCCCGCTGCGGCACGGCGATCCAGCCCGTCGCGATCATGGCCAATGCTGTGCCAGCCGGGCGGGGTCCCAAGCAGATTGCGAAAAGCCGCTTTGAAACCGGCCGGTGCGTCGGGCGCGTTTTGTCGAGCCTGATTGCTCACGGCTTCAAAGAGGGGCAGATGCGCTCAGGAACTGCCCCGCCGCGGGATTTGTGACCGGCGCCCGAAAGCCCAGCGACAATCCGAAGGCGGCGGCAGGGGATTTGATCGGACGATACGCTATCCGATCGCTCCGAAAGCTCGCCATGCCCTCCGGCACGATCGAGATCCCGGCATCGACGGCGACGAGGGACAGGACCGCATGGAGGCCATGCGCTTCCTGGACGACCAGCGGCGTGAAGCCAGCGTCAGCGCATAAGCGGACCGCCCTAAAATGGAAGCTGCGACCTTCGGCGGCCGGCCACAGGACGAAGCGCTCATTCGCAAGATCGCGCATCTCGATGGTCGGCGCGCCGGCCAAGGGGTGCGAACGCGCCAGCGCGATGCACAGGCGGTCGGTGTCGAAGGGCTGAAACGAGAAGCCTTCGGTCGGGGCAGCCGGCGCAATGAGGAGGCCCAGGTCCAGGGCGCCTTCTCGAAGCAGCTCCATTTGCCGGGCAGTGGTCGCCTCCAGCAACTCGAGCCGGACTTCGGGATGTGTTTCGCGGAAGGCGCGGATCATGTCGGGCAGACGGCCATAAAGCGCACTGCCCACATATCCGAGCCGAACCTGCCCGGCCCGGCCTGCTGCGGCTTCCCTCGTCGCCGCGACGGCGCGCTCTGCTTGCTGGAGCGTCAGCCGCGCCTCTTCGAGGAAAACCGCTCCAGCCGCGGTCAGGCCCAGGATTCGATTGCCGCGCGCGATGAGCTCAGAGCCGAGTTCCCGTTCCAGCTTGCGAATCGCTATCGTCAACGGAGGCTGCGACATGTTCAGCCGCGCCGCGGCGCGGTGGAAATGCAGTTCCTCTGCGACCGCGATGAACTGGCGCATCTGGCGCAGATCAATCATCGCGCGCCTCGCCAAGCCTTGCGGAGCGACGGAGCCGAAGGATTGTCGCGCGATCGCGCCACCGGCCTTCCGCCAGCTCGTGCGGAGCCGGGTGATCTCTGAAGACAGTCGATGCTGCGAGGATCATCGCCTTGGCGCTCATGACCGGGGCTCCGCCGATGGGATCGCGATCATAGGCCATTGCGCCATTGCGTCTTCGGCCATTGCCGCCGCGCCCCCTGGTGGATTTCGCGGAGCACCGCCCAAGTGCGATGTCCGAAGGCCGCAGCCGGCGCCGAAGCCTCTAAGCTTTCGGCAGGAATCGCTCGAGTTCTCGGACGAACGCCGCGGGTTCGTCGAGCATGGCGAGATGACCCGCCCCCTGAAGCTCGCAAAGCACTGCGCCGGGGATAGCGTCCGCGAGACCGCGCGCGACCGCGGGCGGGGCGCGCCGGTCCTCGGTTCCGACGAGCACCAGGGTCGGAGCCGCGACATCCGTCAAAGACGCAGAGACATCGGCGGTCAGGATGGCTTCGAGCGTCTGCAGATAGTCGTCGCGCGTCATTGCGGCGATCGAATCTGCGACCAGCGCCCTTATGCCGATGTCCGCCGAGATCACCGTATCGTCGGCATAGCGGCGTCCGAACTCGGCCATCGGCATGGTCCCCAGAATTTCTCGCGTCGCCGCGATCCGAAGGGGACCGGCTGCGCCGACAGTCGCGTACGCCCCCGCCAAGGTCAGCGACAGACAGCGAGCGGGCTCCATGGCATTCAGGGTGACCGCAAACAGGCCGCCCATGGAGCAACCGACGACGTGAAAGCGCTCGTGGCCGAGCGCCGACATCAGCGCGAGCCCGTCACCTGCGATCGCCTCAACGGAGAAGCCAGCGTGGTTGCTGCTCCCGCCATGCCCGCGACAGTCCATCGCCACCAGCTCAAACCGATCCGACAGCGCGGCCACGGTCGATGCCCAGAGGCCTGCATGCGTCCCGAGGCTGTGCAGCAGCAGCACCGGCGTCCCGACGCCGGCACTCTCGAACGAGATCGTCTCGCCGTTCAGCTTCAGCGCCGGCATGATCAGCGCGCCTTCGACGACAGCACGGAAGCCAGCAGGTTCGCCGCCAGATCGCGGCCGGAGCGCGCCCCCAGCTCCGGCGCGGCCCGCTGGTAGTCCTTGACCGCGACGAGCGCCTCGCGGCTGCGCGCGCGCAGCGTCCCCAGCAGGCGCTCGGTCTCGGGGGTGAGCGCGTCGTCGGACACTACCTTGCTGACGAGCCCCAGCATCTGAGCCTCGCGCGCCTCGACCGGCTCCATGCCATAGACCATCAGCGCCAGCGCCTTCGGCGACACCTTGCGCATCATCGCGGAGATGGCGAGCGTCGGCGGCAGGTCCCTCTCCATTTCCGGCAGGTCGAAGCGCGCACTTTCGGCGGCGATGGTGACGTCGCAAGCGGTAGCCAAGGCAGCTCCGAGGCCACGCGCGGCGCCGCGCACACTGCAGACCACCGGCACCGGGCAATGCGAGAGCGCGTCGTAGAGCGAAAGGATCGGCTCGATCAGCGCCGCACGGATCTCAAGTGCCGTAGCGGCGGCAGGCGCCCCTTGCGGATCGCGCCCGCGGCAGAAATCCGCGCCTGCGCCCGATAGATGCACGAACTTGGCCTCTCTCGGAGTGTCACGAACCGCCTGCGCCAGAGCCGCGATCATCGGGAGCGTCAGCATGTTGCCCCGTTCGGCGCGGTCGATCGTGACGGCGAAGCCACCATCAACCGCCTGCGCCCTGATACCCTCGCTCGGCCCCGTCATGCTCTCACCTCTTTCTGCCCCTGCTGCGCGGCCGTCACACGCCTGCCGATGACGCCGCTCTCGCGCAGAGCGCCGATCCGCTCCGGGCTGAGCTTCAGCAGCTCCGAGAAGACCAGATCCTCGTCGTCGCCGAGCCGCGGCGGGAAGCGATGTTCGATCTCCGGCTCGCCTACGAATTTCACCGGATTGCCCGCAACCCTCAGCACCTCGCCATCGCGGCCGGCGAGCTGCAGCACCATGTTCCGGTAGAGCACCTGCTGGTCGTTCAGGCTGCGGTCGAGCGTGTTCACGGCAGCGGCCGGGATTTCGGCCGCAACCAGCGCCTCGACCCAAACGGCGGCCGGTCGCGTCGCGAAGATCGCCTCGATGATCTCCCACAGCGCCTGACGGTTGCGATAGCGCAGCTGGTTGACGCGGAAGCGCTCGTCCTCGGCGAGATCGGGACGGCCGAGCACCTCGCAAAGCGCCTTCCACATGCGCTCGGTGTTGGCGGTGATCACGACGTCGGCGCCGTCGCCGCAGGTGAAGGAGCGATAGGTCGGGATCGAATCGTGGCCGCGGCCCTGCCGGCCAGGCGCATGGCCCGAAGCCAGGTAGTAGGCAGCCTGGTAGCTCAGCATCGAGATCTGGCAATCCAGCATCGCGATGTCGACGCAGCGGCCCTTGCCCGTGCGGTCCCGGTCGGAAAGCGCGGCGAGGATGCCGATGACGCCGTACATGCCGGCAGCGAGGTCGCCGAGCGGAATTCCCGAGCGGACGGCATGACCATCGGTCTCTCCGGTCAGCGACATGCCGCCGGACATCGCCTGGACGATCATGTCATAGGCAGGCCGGTCGCGATACGGACCGTCCTGGCCGAAGCCGCTGATCGAGCACCAGATCAGCTCCGGCTTGCTTGCCGAGAGATCGGCAAAGGACAGACCGAGCCGCTCGATCACGCCGGGCCGGAAATTCTCGATCACGACATCGCTGGCGAGGGCGAGGTCGCGGACGAGATCGCGTCCTTCCTGCGTCTTCATGTCGACGGCGAGACTGCGCTTGTTGCGGTTGACGCTGAGGTAATAGGCGCTGTCGGGCCCGACGAAATGCGGCGGCAGCACGCGCGTCATGTCGCCGTCCGGCGTCTCCACCTTGATGATGTCGGCGCCGAGGTCGCCGAGGATCTGGGTGGCATAGGGGCCGGAGAGGAACTGGGTCAGGTCGAGGACGCGCAGATGACGCAGCGGCCCTTCACCGGTCGGCCCTTGCGGGGAAGCGTGAGCATTCATGCGGGGATGATCTCGTTTTCGGCTGGCTTGGACAGGGGCGCGCCCAGCGCATGCGACAGAGCGGCCGCGTGCTGACGCACGAGCAGGCCGAGCTTGGCCTCGTCGGTCGCGACCATGCGCTGCTGGGGAACGGTGACGCCCAGGCTGCCGACAACGGCGCCTGCGGCGTTGAAGACGGCAGAGTTGATGCCGACGGCCCCGGCGATCTTCTGGCCGTGCGAGACTGCATAGCCGCGGGCACGGATCGCAGAGAGCTCGGCCTCCAGCTCCTCGAGCGGCGGACGCTTCTCGTGCGAAGCCGGCGCGTCCTCCGCCTCCTCGTAGATCCGACGGCGGTCCTCCCGCGGGAGATGGGCGAGGATGGCACGTCCGCTCGCGCCCCACAGCACGGGCTGCGGGCTGTTGAGCTTCAGCTGGTAGCGTAGCAGCTGACTCGAATCGCTTTTTTCGGCGAAGATCATGTTGCGGTCGGCCGGCACGTAGAGGCACAGCACGCAGGTCTCGTCGCAAGCGTCGACGACCTGCTGCAGGAAGGGCCGGGCCAGGCTGCGGATGTCCTGGCGGGTGTTGACCAGCGCCGCGAGCCGGAAGAACTCCGGTCCGAGATGATAGCCCCGCCGCTCGCCAGCCTGCTCGGCGAGCCCTTCCTTAACCAGGAGATCGAGCATGCGATGGCAGGTGCTGGGCACGAGGCCGATCGCGGCCGACAGATCCTTGATCGTCGTGTCCCCGCGCTCGGCGAGGTGGCGCAGCACCTCGACCACGCGCTGCACCGTACCGAGCGACTCGCCCTTACCGGCCATTGACTGTTCTCCGATAGGCGCCCGCCTCGGCGAGCGCGTCCACGATGCGCTCTGGGGTGAGCGGCGTCTCGGCGAAGCGGACGCCGAACGGTCCTAGCGCATTCTCGATCGCGGAGACGATCGCCGCCGCGGCGGGGATGGTGCCGCCCTCGCCCGCCCCCTTGACCCCGAGCGGATTGAGCGGGCTCGGCGTCTCGACATGGGCGATCCGGCAATCCGGCACATCCGTCGCCATCGGCATCAGATAGTCGGCGAACGTCGTGGTCAGCGGCTGAGCGTTCTCGTCGTATTTCATGAATTCGAACATCGCATTGCCGATGCCGTGCGCGACGCCGCCCTGGACCTGCCCATCGACGATCAGCGGGTTGATGATGTTGCCGCTGTCATGGGCGACGCTGTAGCCGAGGATGCGCACCGCGCCGGTCTCGATGTCGACTTCGACCTCCACGACATGGGTGCCGCTGCAATAGGATGCCTGCGGCGGCGTGAAATAGGCGGTGTGCTCCAATCCCGGCTGATCGCCGGCCAGCATCGAGAAGCCGGGCATGCCCTGCGACATCCTGGCGAGCTCGCCGAAGCCGATCTCCGGCTTGTTGCCGCCGAGCGCCGTCGCCCGCCCGTCCTCGATCGCGATCTCTCCTTCCGGAACCCCGAGTGCCCGCGCCGCGAGCTTCAGCACCTGCTGGCGCACGACATCAGCAGCGATCGCCGCGGAGGAACCGGCATTGACCGCCTGGCGGCTGGCGAAGGCTCCGACGCCGTTGGCGATCGTCGCGGTGTCGCCGATGCTCATCTCGATGTCTTCGATCCGGCAGCCGAGCCGATCCGCCACGATCTGGGACAGGGTGGTTCGGGTGCCCTGCCCCTGATTGGTGGCGCCGGTCGCGACCGCGACCTTGCCGTTCTGCTGGATCCGGATGGTGACGCCCTCGAACGGGCCGAGGCCAGTGCCTTCGACATAGTTGGCGATGCCGATGCCGAGATAGCGCCCCTGCCGGCGGGCCTCGGCCTGCCTGGCCGGGAAGCCGTCGTACCCGGCTAAGGCCAGAGCCTCGGCCTGCGCCTTGGGATAATCGCCGCTGTCATAGACCAGCGGCTTGCCATCGCGGAAGGTGAGCCCCACCGAATAGGGCATCTGCTCCGGCTGGATGAAGTTGCGCCGCCGGACCTCCGCGGGGTCGAGTGCGAGTTCGCTCGCCACGCGGTCCATCAGGCGCTCCATGGCGAAGACCGCCTGCGGCCGGCCGGCGCCGCGCACCGGCGTTGTCGCGACCTTGTTGGTCAGCGCCACCGTGACGTCGAGTTCATAGGCCGGCAGGACATAGGGGCCGGGCATGGTCGCGGCCGCGATATAGGGCATGATCACGCCCCAGGGCACGAAGGCGCCGGTGTCGTGCAGCAGGCTGCCGCGCACGCCCTTGATGCGGCCCTCGGAATCGACCGCGATCTCGACCTCCCAGTGCTGGTCGCGCTCCTGCGTCGCGCAGAGGAAATGCTCGCGCCGATCCTCGGTCCATTTCACGGGAACGCCGAGCGACAGCGCCGCCGCGGCGATCACTGCTTCCTCCGGATAGAAGATCGCCTTCGGACCAAAGCCGCCGCCGACATCGGGGGCGACGACGCGGATCTTCTCGACGCTGCGCCCGAGCAGGTCGGCGATCATGCGCCGGCCAATATGCGGGGTCTGCGTCGCCGACCAGACGGTGAGCATGTCGCCTACTTTGTCGTATTGCGCGACGACGCCGCGCGTCTCCAGGGCCATGCCGCCGCCGCGATGCTGGAACAGCGTCTCCTTGAAGACATGGGCCGCCCCGGCGAAGGCGGCGGAGGCGTCGCCATAGGCCATCTTGAAGGTCGAGGCGATATTGTCCGGCAGATCGGCATGGGCGACCGGGGAGCCGGCCTGAACCGCCGCCTTGCAATCGCTCACCGCCGGCAGCGGGTCGAGATCTGCAAAGACCGCATTCGCGGCATCCTCGGCGAGATAACGGCTCTCGGCGAACACGACGGCGAAGGCCTGTCCGACGTAGCAGACCTCCTCGCGCGCCAGGCAGTGCTGCGTCCTCAGAGCGGCGATGGCGGCATTGGGGACGAGCATCGGCATGCGAGAGGTCGCCATCGCCCCCGGCAGATCGTCCGCCGTCAGCACCGCATGCACCCCGGGCATCTGCCGGGCGGCCTCGGTGTCGATCGCCCCTAGTCGGGCATGGGCATGCGGCGAGCGCACGAAGCAGGCATGCAGCATGCCGGGCAGCTTGATGTCGTCGACATAGCGACCACGGCCGGTCAGCAGGGCCGGGTCCTCGAGGCGCGCGACGCGGGCTCCGAACTGTTTGACGCCCATGGCTCAGGCCTCCCCGGCGCGCAGCCGCTCGGCCGCGTCGAGCGCCGCCGCGACGATGCCGGCATAGCCGGTGCAGCGGCAGAGATTTCCGGTGATCACGTCGCGCACCTCCTCTTCGGTCGGCGCTGGGTTGTCGCGCAGCAACTCGGTCAGGGTGGTCAGCATCCCCGGCGTGCAGAAGCCGCATTGCAGCGCGTGGTGTTCTCTGAAGGCGCGCTGCAAGACATTGAGCTCGCCACCCGCCGGAGCGAGCCCCTCGATCGTCGTGACATCGCGTCCGTTCGCCTGCACGGCGAACATCAGGCAGGAGCGCGCCGAGCGGCCGTCGACCAGCACGGTGCAGGCGCCGCAGACGCCATGCTCGCAGCCGACATGGGTGCCGGTCAGGTCGAGCGCGTGGCGCAGGAAATCGGCAAGCGTCAGACGGGGGTCGATCACCGCCTCGTAGGGCTTGCCGTTGACTGTGAGTTTCACGGATTTCTTGGTCATGACCTGTCCTCAACCCCCGCGGCGCGCGGCGTCTGCCAGCGCCCGGCCGGTCAGCACGCGCGCGAGATGCCGGCGATAATCGCCACTGGCATGGATGTCCGAGACGGCGTCGATCTCTCCCGCCAGCTCCGCCGCCTCGGCGAGGGCACCCGCCTCGGGAACCGTGCCGACCAGCGCATCCTCGAGCCGAGGCAAGCGCAGCGGCCCGGTCCCGGTGCCCGCGAGCGTCACAGAGGCCCGCGCGATCCGGCCTGAGCCGTCGCGCTCGATCAAAGCTGCGCTCGCGACGATCGCGAAGTCGCCTCGTCGGCGCGCGAACTCATGGAACCCCCAGCCATGGCCCGGCGACCAGAGCGGCAGCTCGATCGCGCTCAGGACTTCATCCGGCCCGACTGCTGTCGTCATGAAGTCGAGCCCGAACTCGGCGAAGGGCACGCGCCGCGTCCCGCCCGGCGAGGCGATCTCGACCACCGCGTCATGGGCGGCGCAAACCGTCGGCTGCTCGGCCGAGGGATCGAAATGCGAGAGGCTGCCGCCGATCGTGCCGCGATTGCGCGTCTGGCGATGGCCGACATGCGCCAGCGCCTCCTTGAGCAGCGGGCAGCGTTGCGCCACGATCGCCGAGAACTCCAGCTCGCGCTGGCGCGTCATCGCGCCGATCCGCAGGCGATCGCCGAGAAGAGTGATGCCGGCGAGCTCGGCGATGCCGTTCAGATCGATAAGATGATCCGGCAGCAGATAGCGGAAGTTCATCATCGGCACGAGCGACTGGCCGCCGGCGAGGAGCTTGGCGTTCTCCAGGCTGGCGAGCAGGCCGACCGCCTCGGCGAGCGTGCCCGGCGCGTGATAGTCGAAGGGAGCCGGCTTCATCGGGCGAACACGTGGATCGAGCAGGCGCCGTGGTCGAGACCGGCGATGCCGCCGCCCGTGGCGTGGGTCAGCCCGGTGCGCGCGCCCTCGACCTGATGCTCGCCGGCGCGGCCCTGCAGCTGGCGCGTGATCTCGACGGCCTGGGCGACCCCGGTCGCGCCGATCGGATGCCCTCGCGACAGCAGGCCCCCGGACGGATTGACCGGCCGCTTGCCGCCGAGCGAGGTCGCGCCACTGTCGAGCAGCTCATAGGCCCCGCCGCGTTCGCAAAAGCCGAAAGCCTCGTAATACATCAGCTCGGCTATGGTGAAGGCGTCATGGATCTCGGCGACGTCGATGTCCTCCGGGCCGATGCCGGCCATCTCATAGGCGCCCTTGGCGCCTCGCGCGGTCAGCTCCGCCCAGGTCATGTCGCGGTAGTGGTCGGTGTAGATGCCGGAGGTGACCTCGGAGGCGGCGACACGCACCGGCTTGGCGTCCCCCCTACGGGCGATGTCGCCGGCGGCGAGGACGACCGCCGCAGCGCCATCCCCGGTCGGGCAGCAATGCCAGAGGGTGAAGGGGTCGGTGACCGGGCGCGCCGACATCACCTCGTCGAGCGTCACGCGCTTGCGGATCTGGGCATAGGGGTTCAGCGCACCGTGATCATGCGCCTTGACCGAGACCTGGGCGAGCTGCGCCTCCGTCAGCCCGTATTCATGCATGTAGCGGCGCGCGCGCATCGCATAGAGCGCCGGCATCACCATGCCCTGGTTGACCTCCCAGTCCTCGCGCTCCAGCGGCAGCGTGCCACCGCCGAACTTGGTCAGCTTCTCGGCGCCGATCACGACCACGACGTCATGCTGGCCGCTGGCGACCGAGAGCCAGGCGACGGAGAGCGCCGAGGAGCTCGACGAGCAGGCATTCTCGACATTGATGATCGGCATGCCGCTGATGCCGAGCGATTTCATGATGCGCTGGCCGGCGAGCATGCCGCCGAGTGCCGTGCCGCAGAAGACGGCGTCGATCTGCTTAGGCGGCAGTTCGGATTCCAGGATGGCTTCCCTGACGGCGGGCCAGGCGATTTCGGCGAGCGTCTTGTCCGGCTGCTTGCCGAACGGGACGAGGCCCGTTCCGACGACGCAGACCTCGCGCAGCGATGCGGTGTTCATGAGCGGGCTCCTCACGCCGGAACGAAGGTGTAGGTCGAAAGATCGGCGCCCGACGCATCCGTCGCGACGACCCCGAGCGAGAGCCTGACCGGCTGGTCGATCGCGATGGCCTGAAGCGGCGCATCGATATGCGCGAGGACCCGAACGCCTTCGGGCAAGTCCACGTAGCCAAGGGCATAAGGCACCTTCCAACCCTTCGGCGCCTGATGGACCACGGAGTAGGAATAGAGCCGGCCTTCGCTGGACAGCGCTGTGCCATCGACCTCCAGCGACAGGCATTCGGTGCAGACTTCCGCGCGAGGGAAGCTCAGCGCAGCGCAGGCCTTGCAGCGCCCGCCCTCCAGGCTGGCGCTGCCGTCGGCAGCGAGCGTGACGAGCTTGTCCGAGATCAGGTTCGGAACAGACTGGGCGAGATCCGGGGTCATGACGAGCTCCGTTGCGACAGCCGGCCGAGGCGGCTGCGGATGTAGGCGATGATCAGCGAGACGAGGGAAAGGCTGGGGGCCGGCGCCGGGCCGGCGGTTGAGTTCGGAGCCGCCGGTGCAACACCCGCCTGCGTCGCCGCGCCGCTCGCCGCCAGCTGGTTGCGCAGATTGGTTGCGAACTGATCGATCAGGACCTGGGCGACGCCGGCGATCACGCCCTGTGCCCGGCCATATTGCGCAACGGCCCCGGCGAGGTTGACGTCGGTCGTGACATGGACGCGGGTGCCTCCCGCATCCGGCGTGAGCTTGAACGACACATCAGCCGCCGCATTGCCGCGGCCCTTCAGCTCCGCGCCGGACGCCTTGACGCGCGCCAGATGTGCCGTTTCGTCGATCTCGACGAACTGGGCCTTGCCCTGGAACGACACGGCGACGGGTCCGAGCTTGACATTGACCTTGCCCCGATAGGTCCGATCGTTCTCGACGCCGAGCAGTTCGGCCCCCGGCATGCAGGGCGCGATCGCCGGAATGTCGAGCAGGACACGCCAGGTTTCGCCTGGCGGCAGGGCGACGGTGAAGCTGTTCTCGATCTTCATGACCGCTCCTTCAGCCGTAGCATTGTTCGAAGATGGCGCGGGCCTGGGCGACGCTGGTGCGGCGCACGCCCGGCTGATGGATGAGGTCGCTGTCGCGCACGGCGCGGTCCGGCATCGCGCCGCCATAGAGGCCGGGAATCGCCGCTTCGGCCATTTCCGCGAGCCGTTCGCGCGGCAGCTGCTCCGGCGAGAAGGCCGTGGGGAAGCCGATATCGTCGAAGAGGGCGAAGAGCGCGGCGCGGATCGCCGCGACGGTTTCCGCGAGATCCACCCCCGGCCGGGCACCGAGCACGACGGCGAGCTTCTCCGCCTTGGCCGGCGCGACCGGGGCGTTGAAGGCGACGATCCGCGGGATGAGGACGCCGACGCCGATGGCATGCGGCAGGTCGAGCCGCGCCTCGAGCGGCAGCGACAGGGTATGGGCGAGGCCGAGGCGGCTGTTGCCGCAGGCAATGTTGGCGATTGCCGAAGCGAGCAGATTGTCGGCCCGCGCCGCCATGTCGTCCGACAGGATCGACCGGCGCATGCTGCCGGCCTGCAGGCGGACGGCTTCCAGCGCCAGCGCATCGGTCAGCGGTGTCGCCAGCGAGGAGAACAGCGCCTCGACGGCGTGGGTCAAGGCATCCACCGCCGAGGCCGCGGCCGCACGCGCCGGCAAGGTCTCGAGCGTGACCGGATCGAGGATCGCGACCTGCGGGAAGCTCAGCGGCCCGCCGCCGACGAGCTTGCGGTGGCTCGTCTCGTCCTTGACCAGAGTGAATTGCGAGACCTCGGAGCCGGAGCCGGCCGTTGTCGGCACCATGATCATCGGCAGGGCCGGCGCGCTGAAATTCGCAACGCCGGTCATGTCGGCGAAGCTGCGGCCATTGGGGGCGACGATGGCGATGCCCTTGCCGGTGCACATCACCGAGCCGCCGCCGATCGAGACGATACCGTCGCGGTCCTCCCGGCGCACCCGCTCGGCCTGCGCGTCGACATGGGAGAGCCGCGCATCGATCCAGCACTCCTCGAAGGTCGCGACGTCGCAGCCGGCCTCCTTCAGCGCGGCGAGCGCCTGCCCGTAGAAGGGCGTCGCCGCGATCGCGGGATCGGACACGACGAGCGGGCGATTGATGCGATTGGCACGAACGAGTTCCGGCAGGCGGGACAGGGCGCCGGGGCCGTGGACCAGCCGCGTCGGCATGTAGAAATTCGCGATCATGATGTCGTCTTCCGTGGATGGTTGGGGCGGGCGCGACCGCGGGCCGGCCGCGCCCCGGCCGTCAGTTCGCGTGCTCGGCGGCGTATTTGGCCGCGAGGTCGCTGGAGAAGTTGGTCTTCACCCCTTCAAGGCCGTAGGGCTTGGCCTTGTTGACCTTGAACAGGCTGGAGGTCAGCGGCGGCCGGCGCTTCTCGACCGGGCCGAAGACATGGTCGCCGGTAATGCCGTCGAAGCTCATCGAGGCGATCGAGTCATAGGCCTTGGCCAGGCCGGAATGGCTGAGGTCGCCGCTCTTGATCGCAGCTTCGAGCACCTGCGTTGCAGCCTGCGCCGCCTTGTAGCCGATGGTGAAGAAGAAATCGGGCTTGGCGTCGGGCGCGTATTTCTTCTGCAGCTCGACCAGCCGCGCCATGCCGGGCACCGAGGCATCGCCCCATTCCGGCCCCTCGCTGGCGACCACGAGGTTCTTCTCCATGTAGCTGTAGGCCGGGCTGTCGGTCAGCACGCCCGACCAGGTCGGGAACTGTCCGAGCCAGAGCGGCGCGAAGTTGATCCGCACCGCATTGCCGACCATGCGCACCCATTGCGGCGGGATGGTCGTGACGTAGACGACCTCGCAATTGGCCGCCTTGAGCTGGGCCATCTGGCCGCTGAAGTCCTGATCGGCGATCGAGAAGCGCACGACCGCGCCGATCTTCGCACCGAGGTTCTTCGCGGCGAACTCGATGCCTTCCAGGCCCGCCGCACCGTAGGGGTCGTCGCGGATCAGGCCACAGAGCGTCTTGCCCTTCTGCCCGCCCTCGTTCCAGAGGTGGCTGACGGCGTTGATCGCCATGATCTGGTAGGGCGCGCCGACCGGCAGCAGCTGCTTCTCCTTGAAGAAGACGTAGTCGTAGCCGCCGGCCCCCACGACCATCTTGTCGTCGTTGACCTGGGGCAGGACGGCGAGCGTCGTATGCGTGCCGAAGAGCTGCGCGATCATCACGACGTCGTTCTTGATCTTGTTGTAGGCCTGGACCGTCGCCGGCTGCAGGTTCTGGTGGTCCTCGATGACGAGCTCGACCTTGTACTTGCCGCCCAGGCCGCCCTTCTCGCGGTTGATCGCCTCGAACCAGGTCCGGACGCCGGCGACAACCGGCTGACCGAGCACGGCGGCCGGTCCGGTGAGCGGCTGGATCACGCCGAGGCGGATGGCCTTGCCGTCGAAGCCCGGGACCGGCTTCGGCTCGCTTTGCGCGGCTGCCGGCAGCCCCGCCATCATGGTCGCGACGGCGGCCGCGAAAGCTGTCTTCCAGATCATGTTGTCCTCCCTCAGTTCTTTTTTGCTTGGTCGAAGCGGCCGGCGATGCGGCCGAGAAGTCCGGCGATCCCGCGCGGCTCGAACATCAGGAAGCCGATGATGAAGGAGCCGAAGAGGATCTGATTGAGCGCGAAGAGGCTGATCACCCCGCCATCGCCGGGCGTGATCGAGACGAAAGGCAGGATCGGGCTGGCGAGCTTCACGACCTGCGGCAGCAAGGTGATGAACAGCGCGCCCAGGACCGAGCCAAGCACCGAGCCGGTGCCGCCGACGACGATCATGGCGAGGTACTGGACGCCGAGCAGCAGGTCCCATTCGACCGGCGCGGCATAGCGGACATAACCGCCATAGAGCGCTCCGCCCGCCGCGGCGAACATGCTGGAGATCACGAAGGCGACGATCTTGGTGCGTGAGACGCTGATGCCGATCACCGACGCCGTCATCTCGCGGTCGCGGATCGCCATGAAGGCGCGCCCCGCGCGGGAGTTGAGCAGGTTGAGCGCCAGCACGGCGGCGAGGAGCGCGCACAGCCAGATCAGGATGAACCAGCCCTGGTTGCGGGCGAGCGCGGCGCCGCCCAGCGACAGGGCCGAAAAATCGAGCGGGCCGAGCGTCGCGGCCAGCGTGATGCTGCGGCCGTTGGCGCCGCCCGTCAGCACCGGCAGGTTCTGCCAGAGATGCAGGCCGACGAGCACGAGGCCGAGCGTGACGATGACGAGATAATGCCCGCGCAGCCGCAGCGCCGCCGGCCCGACAAGCGCACCCATCAGGCCGCCGGCCAGCACCGCCGCCGCGAGCCAGAGCGGCAGCGGCAGGCCGAGATCCTGCCCGACATAGGCGGCGACATAGCAGCCGACACCCATGAAGAAGGGCTGGCCGAGCGAGACCTGGCCGGTGCTGCCGGTGAGCAGGTTGAGCCCGATGGCGCCGACCGCCGCGATCCCCGCATAATTGAGGATCGAGAGCCAGAAATCCGGCACGACGAAGGGCAGGACGGCGATCGCAGCGAGGCTGGCGAAAAGCGTCGCGGGCCGAATGCTGGCCGGCGGGCGAGCCGCCGGCATGGCGAGAGAGTCCATCGGACGGAGATCGGTGCGGGCGTGCATCATCCCCTCCGCACCGCCTGCGTGCCGAACATGCCGTAGGGGCGAACGAGCAGGAACGCCGTCATCAGCACGTAGGGCATCACGAGATGGAAGTTCTGACCGAGCCAGGGCGCGTGCTGGGCGACGTAGCTCGCCGTCAGTACCTCGGCGACGCCGATGGCGAGGCCGCCGACCACGGCGCCGACCGGCGAGTCTATGCCACCCAGGATGATCGCGGGGAACGCCCGCAAAGCGACGAGCGAGAGCTCGGGGCTGAGCCCCCTCACCCCACCGGAGAGCATGATGCCGGCCAGGGCGGCAATGACGCCGGCAATCGCCCAGGCCAGCGCGAAGACCAGGGCCGGAGAGACACCCTGTGCCATCGCCGCTTCCTGATCGAAGGCGGAGGCGCGCATGGCGAGGCCGTAACGCGAATAGCGGAAGAAGACGTAGACGGCCGCCATCACCACGGCGCTGATGCCGAGCGTCCAGAGATCGACGGTCAGGATCTGGATATTGCCGACGCCCGCCATGTTCATGGCCCACGGGTCGCCCAGCGGCAGCAGGTCATAGCCCCAGACCGAGGCCGGGAACTGCTCGATCACGATCAGCAGCCCCCAGGTCACCATGATCACCGCGAAGACCGGCTTGCCGATCAGGCGGCGCATGACGAAGCGCTCGGCCACCACCGCCACGAGCGCGGTGCCCAGCACGGCCAGCAGCATGGCGAGGGGAAAGGGCAGCCCCCAGCGCGCGCCCAGCGCATAGCAGAAATAGGCGCCGCAGAGGACGAGCCCACCCTGGGCGAAGTTCAGGACGCCGGTCGACTTGTAGACGACGACGAAACCAAGCGCGAGCAGCGCATAGAGCGCGCCCAGCGACAGGCCGCCGATGACGAGTTGCACGAGCTCGCTCATGCGGCCCTCCCCAGATAGGCTTCGATGACGCGTGGATCGTTCTGGACCTCGGCGGGCTTGCCGGTGGCCAGGTGCTGGCCGAAGTCGATCGCCATGACGCGATCCGAGATCGCCATGACCATCCGCATGTCGTGCTCGACCAGCGCCATGCCGGTGCCGTAGCGATCGCGTACCCGCAGGATCGCCTCGGTGATCCCAGCGGTCTCTTCGTGGTTCATGCCGGCGACCGGCTCGTCGAGAAGGAGCAGCTTCGGTTCCATCGCCAGGCCGCGGGCGATCTCGACGAGCTTGCGCACGCCATAGGGCAGAACGCCGATAGCAGTGCCCGCCAGCTTGCGCAGGTCGAACAGGCCGAGGATTTCTTCGGCGCGGGCGCGATGCTCCGCTTCCTCCCGCCGGGTCGAGCCCAGCCGCAACGCGTTGCCGAGCGTCGAGGTCGCCATCAGGTGATGGCGGCCGAGCAGCACGTTCTCCATCACGCTCAGCTGCTCGAACAGGCCGAGATTTTGGAAGGTCCGCGCGATCTTCAGCGCCGCGAGGTCCTTGGGCGGCCGGCCGACGAGTTCCTTCCCCTCCAGCCGGATCGAGCCGCTGTCGGGACGGTAGAGGCAGCTCAGGCAGTTGAAGATCGTGGTCTTGCCGGCGCCGTTGGGTCCGATGATCGAGAAGATCTCTCCGGGCTGGATATCGAAGGAAATCCCGTTCAGCGCTCTCACGCCGCCGAAGCTGAGATGGATGTCGCGCACGCAGAGCAGCGGGTTCATCGCGCGTCTCCCGCAGCCACCGCGAGCTCGCCATCGCTGGCGCCGACGATGCCGAGATAGAGCTCCCGGATCGCAGGATCGGCCTTCAGGGCGGCGCCGGTGCCTTCGAGCGCGATACGGCCGTTCTCGAGGATGTAGCCGTGGTCGGCGAGCGACAGCGCCATGTCGGCGTTCTGCTCGACCAGCATGACTGCGACACCGTTGTCGGCGATACGACGGATGACCTCGCGGATCTGCTGCACGATGATCGGGGCCAGGCCGAGCGACGGCTCGTCGAGGAGCAGCAGCTTCGGCCCCGCCATCAGGGCACGGCCGATCGCCAGCATCTGCTGCTGGCCGCCGGAGAGATACCCGGCCGCCTGCCTGTAGCGCTCGCGCAGGATCGGAAACTGCTCGAGAACCTCCTCGAGCGTGCGGCGGACGCCGGCAACGTCATGGCGGGTGAAGGCGCCCAGCCGCAGGTTCTCCTCGACCGAGAGCTCGGCGAAGATGCGCCGTCCTTCCATGACCTGCGCGATCCCGCGCCGCACCAGCGCCGCGCCGCCCAACGCCGCGATGCTGTCGCCGTCGAAGCGGACATCACCGCCGCCGATCCGGCCGCGATGCCAGCCGAGCAGGCCGGAAACGGCCCGTAGGGTCGTAGTCTTTCCGGCGCCATTGGCGCCGAGCAGCGCGACGATGCCGCTGCGGGGTACCTGCAGGCTGATCCCGCGCAGGGCGGCGATCGAGCCGGCATAGGTGACCGAGAGATCGGTGATGGCGAGCAGCGGCGCGGCCGCTGCGGCAGGCGGGGCTGTCATGCTCGTCCCCTCAGCCGATGGTGAAGGGATCGCGGGTCGCGCCTGAAAGCTCGATCCAGACGGTCTTGGTTTCGAGATACTCGTCGACCGCGTGCAGCCCGTTCTCGCGCCCGGCTCCGGACTGCTTGTAGCCACCGAAGGGCGCGTTGTAGGCGACGACCCGGTAGGCGTTGATCCAGACCGTGCCGGCCCGCAGCCGGCCTGCCATCCGATGCGCCCGCTGGACGTTCAGCGTCCAGACGCCGGCCGCCAGACCGAAGCGGCTGTCATTGGCGAGCGCGACCGCCTCCTCCTCGGTGTCGAAGGGCAGCACGCAGAGCACCGGCCCGAACACCTCCTCCTGCGCGATCGTCATCTGTGGGCTGACATCGACCAGGATGGTCGGCTGCACGAACAGGCCGCCCGCCTCGCCCGAGCCACCGCCGCAGGCGAGCCTGGCTCCCTCGGCGACGGCCTGCTCGATCATGCCCAGGATCTTCCGGTGCTGTTGCGGCGTCGCGACCGGGCCCATTTCCGTTTCCGGCAGGGTCGGGTCGCCCATCCTGATCGCCTTGGCTCGCTCGATCACGCGGCCGAGGACCTCGTCCATGATCGAGCGCTGGATGACGAGGCGCGAGCCGGCCATGCAGCTCTGCCCCGACGCGGCGAAGATGCCGGCGACGATGCCGTTGGCGGCGGCGGTTGGATCGCAGTCGGCGAAGACGATGTTCGGGGACTTGCCGCCGAGTTCGAGCAGGACGCCGGTCAGGTTGTCGGCCGCCGCCTTGGCGATCGCCTTGCCGACATCTGTCGAGCCAGTGAAGGCGATCTTGTCGACACGGGGATCGCCGACCAGAGCGCGGCCAGCCTCGGGGCCGCCAGTGACCACGTTGAACACGCCGGCCGGGAAACCCGCCTCGTCGAACAGCTTGCCGAGCTCCAGCGCCGAGACCGGCGTGTATTCGGACGGCTTGACGACGAAGGTGCAGCCGGCGGCGAGGGCCGGCGCAAGCTTCCAGGCGAGGAGCAGGCCCGGCGAATTCCAGGGCGTGATCGCGGCGACGACGCCGACGGCTTCCTTGCGGGTGAAGGCCGTGAAGTTGGGCCTGTCGGACTGGAGCGTCGCGCCCTCGATCCGCTCGGCCGCACCGGCGAAGTAATGGAACCACTCCGGCAGGTAACGCCATTGCGCGGTCATCTCCCGCACGAGCTTGCCGTTGTCGCGGCTCTCGATCACAGCGAGGCGCTCGGCGTCGCGGGCGATCAAGTCGGCGAGCCGGCGCAGCAGACCGGCCCGCTCGCGCGCCGTCGCCCGGCCCCACGGCCCGTTGTCGAAAGCCTCGCGCGCCGCCCCGACAGCCGCCGCGACGTCGGTCTCGCCAGCGTCGGGGACGCTTGCCCACACCGTCCCGAGATAGGGATCGACGCTGTCCATGCGAGCGCCGGACGCAGCGGACAGCCATTCTCCCCCGATCAGCATCTCGTAGGCAACAGGCGCGGCGGGCGGCGTGCGGTTCAGCATTGAGCGTTTCCTTAATTTCTACTGAGTGGAATTTATTTCTATTCAATGAAACAGCAACTTTTGATGCTGTCAAGCTGCCGGCGAGGCATTTCTCGGCGCCTGCCTTGCTGCGGCTGCCGCAGACCACCATCGAGGTGCGTCAGTGGGGCTGGATGACGCGAGCAGGGATGGGCTTGGCGACAGGGCGAGACCGCCGCGGCGGACCGCGGTAGGATCAGGGGCGGCGCGGCATCGGGCCTCTCGCGGCCCTTTTCAGAGGGGCTGGTCCCCGCGATCTTCGCGTCGGTCAGAGACCGGCAGGCCGCGATCGGGGCATGCTTCCGTGATCGCGAAACCGGGCCAGGGCTCGCGGAACATTCAAGTCAGGTACGGGGACAGGCGAGGCGCTTCTGCGCCCCGCCGCAACACGGCTCAGGCCGGCTTGATCTTCGCGTTGCGGACGACCTCGCCCCATTTCGCGGTTTCGCGGGCAACGAAGGCGGCATAGTCGGCCGGCGTCCCGCCGACAGGCTCGGCGGTTTGGATCGCGAACCGTCGCTGCACCTCCGGCAAGGCGATGAGCTTGTTGAAGAGCGAATTGATCTGCACCACGATTTCGGGCGGGGTCTCCGCCGCGACATGGATTCCGTGCCAGGTCAGGGCCTCGAAGCCCGGCACATCGGCGCTGATCGGCTTCACCTCCGGCAGGGCCTTGACCGGCTCGGCGCTGCCGACCCCGATCGCCCTCACCGAATTCGCTTCGATGAAGCTGCGCGAGGTCGAAATGGTCGAGATCGCGAGTTGCACCTCGTTCGTCATCGTCGCCTGCAGCACCGGGCTACCGCCGCGATAGGGAACATGGACGATCTCCACCCCTGCAGAGCGCTTGAACAGCTCCATCATCAGGTGCGATGCCCCGCCGGGGCCGGCCGATGCGTAGTTCAACGTGCCCGGCTTCGCCTTGGCGAGCGCGATGACGCCCTTCACGGTTCCGTCGGCGACGCTGGGATGGCCGATCATCACCATCGGCAGATTCGCCAGATGGATCACATGCCTGAAACTGCTCTCGACATTGTAGGGCAGGCTGACGAACAGCGACTGGGCAACCGCATTCGCCCCGATGTCGCCGAGCAGCAGGGCATGCCCGTCGGGCGTGCTGCGTGCGATCTCGGCCGCAGCCAGCGTGCCGCCGGCGCCGGGCTTGTTCTCGACGACGAGCGGCTGCCCGCTGGCGCTCTGGAACTGCTCGGCGAGGATGCGCGCCAGCGCATCCGCCGCCCCGCCGGCCGCGAAGGGCGTCAGGATGCGGACCGGTCGGTTGGGCCACGTCCCCTGCGCTCGCACAATGCCAGGGAACGCCGCCAGGCCGCAGCCCAGCATCCCCTTAGCGAATGTTCGCCGTGTCGGTTTCGTCATGGCCTGTCCTCCCATATTCTTGGTCTTTCGCGAAACGCGCGCCGCGTGGCGCGATGCCCAGTAACCGCCTTGCCACGGCAGGCGACGCCACCGGCCGCCCGCGCCTCGCCGCGTATTCCACCCATTGCCCGACGAGAGCGGCGTTTCCGGGCGCCGGCGACCCGTCATTCATCAGCCTGATATCCTCGAAGCCGGTTCGGACATGCCCGCCATGGGCGACCGCCCGCTCGAGAAGACCGGCATGCGCCGCGATATCGGGGCCGGTCTGCGCCGAGACCGACCATTCGCTCCCGTCCGGCAGCTGGCGAAGCAGCCAGTCCAGCAGCTCCGGGTCCGGCTTCAGCGTCCCGGGCAGCCCCATCACGAACTGGAAGAAGAGCGGCTGGTCGATCCCCGCCGCGGCGAGCCGTGGCACGCATTGGAGATGGGCACTGTCGAAGATCTCGATTTCCGGGCGCAAGCCGGCATGCGCAATCGCCGCAGCCAGGGCGGTCTGGAAGCTCGGGCGATTGTCGTAGAGCCGCTCGGCGAGATTGAAGCTTCCGCCGGCGAAGCTGACGATTTCGGCACCTGCCCCGACCACAGCCAGACGCTGCGCATGCGAAGCCCGCCCACCATCGTCGCCGGCCGAGAAATCGAGCACGGCATCGCAGCCGCGCGCCCGGATGGCTCCGGCGATCGCGGCATAGGCTGCCGGCTCCATCGTGGTCTCGCCGGTCGCCAGTCTCGCGTGGATGTGGATGACGGCCGCTCCGGCGGCATGACAGACGAGCGCGTCCTCGACGATGGCAGCCTGATCGAGCGGATGGCCCGAGCCGGCGGCATGGGGCGGCAGGCCGCCGGTCAGCGCCGCACAGACGATAAGCGGCTTGCATTCGGAGTGGGGTCGACCAGTCACGAGCGTTCTCGATCTATCCATGATAACGTTAACTGTGAACGTTATCATTTGTGATTGTCAAGACGCCCACGAGCAAGCAATGTGCACCGGACATCACGAACGAGGACAGCAAGGCCGCATGCGCGACCCCGCAGAAGAAGGCTCCGGCAACGCCACGATACGCGACGTAGCGAAACGTGCCGGCGTTTCCATCATGACGGTGTCTCGCGCGTTCAGCGCGCCCAAGACAGTGGCCGCGGCGACCTTGCTCCGGATCGAAAGCGCCGCCGACGAGATCGGCTATGTGCCGCACCGGCTGGCGGGCGCGCTGCGCTCGGGCGTGTCCCGCATGGTCGCGGCAATCGTGCCCTCTCTGGAGAACAGCCTGTTCGCGGCCTTTCTCCAGGGCCTGTCCGACGGGCTGGCGGAGAACGGCCTGCTCCTGACGGCCGGAGATGCCGGGCGCCGCCCCGACGCCGAGGACCGCTTGATCGCCGAATGTCTCACCCTGAAGCCCCGCGCGCTGGTGCTGCACGAGACCGCGCACAGGCCGGAAACGGTCGCGCGCCTGCGCCGGCTCGACGTACCCGTGATCGAGGTCGGCGATCTCGTCGACGATCCCGTCCAGCACAATCTCAGCTTTTCCAACAAGGATGCGGCTGCGGCCCTGACGCGCCATCTGCTGGCGCGCGGCCGTCGCCGGATCGGCTTCCTCAACCTGCCAGTCGCGCTTTCGACCCGCGCCGGCCGCCGTCTCGACGGCTATCGCGCCGCCTTACAGGAGGCCGGTATCGAGATCGCTCCCGAGCTGATCGTCGAAAGTGCCGGCGGGTACGAGGCTGCGATCGCCGCCGCCGGGCGCCTCCTGGGCTCCGGCACGGAGCTAGACGCGATCATCGGCGCGGGCGACGTCTTCGCCATCGGCGCGCTGCTCGCCTGCCAGAAGGCAGGGCGCCGTGTGCCAGAGGACATCGCCATCGCCTCCTTCGACGATCACGAAATCTGCCGGCAGCTCTCGCCGGCCCTGACGGCCCTCTCGATTCCACGCCGCGAGATCGGCCTGCGCACCGCCGGACTGATCGTCGGCCTCGGCGATGGCAAGGCTGCCGGGACCGCCATCCGCGAAAATGTCGGCTTCACGCTCGCGGCGCGCGCCAGCTCCTGAGGCTCATTTGCGCCGCCACCTGCACCGTAGGCCAGCGCCTGTCCGACGCCGCGGCACATCCCGCAGACGAGGGCCTGGCGCGTCCTGTGCCAGCCACGGCGCGGACGATCGCCGCCAACCCCGCCCGGCGTCCCTTTAAAGAGAGGCCTTCCGCGCCGGGCCCCTCTCTGATCGAGAGGTACTGCGTAGTCGGCTCGCGAGGTGCCGGCACTGATCGAAAGTGATGCTGGGCCGGTTGCATCCGATTCATTGGCTACATGGAAGACCAGACGGTAAGATACCTCCAGACCGGACACTCGCCGAGGATGGCCCGGCTTGCCAAGGCGACCGTCGCTTCGGTCATGCGCGCGGCTCCCGGTTGGCAAGAGCGATGCGCGACCACTGCGCCGCAACCTCTTCCGTGGTTGTGGCGCAGATGCCTTGCAGGTCACGCGGATAGTTCACGCCGAGCGCTTCGACGCTGCGGGTCGCATGGAACTGCCCGTTGGCGGCACGCAAGACCCACCCGCCCTCCGTGCAGGCGCTCGAAACCAGGAAGGCAACGCCCGGCGCGACCTCCGAGGGCCTGAGTTCCTCCGGTTGGTCCAGGACGCCCCACATGCGAGTCTTTGCGACAGGCGAGATGGCGTTGACGACAATGCCATGGGCCCCGCCCTCAGCCGCCAGCACATTGACGATCCCCACCGCCGCGAGCTTGGCGGCGGCGTAGGCGGCGAGGCCCTTTTGAACATATTGCGGATAGAGCGCGCGGCAGGAGGTCGTGAGGACGATGCGCCCGTACCCGGCCGCCTTCATCGTCGGCCAGACGGCCTGTGCCAACCAGAGCGGTGCCTTGGCGGCAATCGCCATCATGCGATCGAAGCCTTCTTCCTCGATTTCTTCGACCGGCTGATAGGCGACCCAGCCGGCATTGTGTATCACCCCGTCGAGCCGCTCGTGGTCGGCAACGCACCGCTGGACGAGCCGGTGACACGCCTCCCTGCTGTCGATCGCGCCGTGGAGTGCGACCGCATCGTACCCTGCTGACCGCAGGCTTGCCGCGGCGTCTTCGACCACGCGCTGGTCTTCGCGTCGCCCATCGGAATCGGCTCCAATATCTTGCAGCACGACCGTCGCGCCACTTTCGGCGAGGGCACGGGCATAGGCGAAGCCGAGACCACGTCCGGCACCGGTGACGAGGATTACTCTGTTCTTGAAATCCACTTGAGGCACTCCTTCATGCCTCGAACCTGGCGGGTCGCGTTTGATCGTTCAAATACCGAGTACAGGACTCCACGATACACCAGAGATATCACGGTTTATCGGAGGCGGATTTTCACCATGCTTGGAAGCCAACTTGGTTCGATGCCGCGCTTCATCGATCTCCTTGCGGAGAACGACCCACCTTTCTTCAGTACGGCCTCTCGCTTGCGGGCTCGCCGGAATGCCAGGTCGTGCCGCCTCTGCCACCGCACGCGACCGCGAACCTAAGACAGAGTATCGAGAAATCCCATCACCATCGGATTTCCCGTGACGCGCGCTATGCTTTTGTGGAGCGCATCTTCGTAGCGTCCGAGTGTCGTGAAAGCGGCAGGCTCAGTCGAACAGGCGGGATCATAGGCTCGGCGATGATCGACTATTGCCTGCAGCGGGCATTCGGCGCTTGAACGCAGTCGGTGAAACCTTCTGGCTATCTCATGCCGCGGATATCCTCGCCGATCTCGGCTACGAATACGACAGCAGCATCGATCATACCCATGCGCAGGAGATGGCAGGGACGAAGGCCATGGCCGGCGAGCCCAATCTCCTCCCCTCCGGTCTGGTCAACATCCCCTGGCTCTGGAGCGCGATCGACGTCATCCATTATTTCAGGCGCGCCGACGGGCCCGGCACGCCGCAGCAGCTCGTCACCGAATGGCGCGCCAAGCTCGACGCCGCCAAGCGGACGGGCGGAACGCTGACCGTCATCGTTCATCCCTATGTCTCGGGAACCGACGATCTGCGCTTCGAGGCCATCAAGACCTTCCTCGCCGCCGCAGCAGCCGACAAGGACGTCGAGATCCTGACGGGGCGCGAGTTGGCGCGACGTTTCCGTATCAGCAAGGCCCGCGCATCGGCCTGACCTTCTCGTTTTCGGACAGACAGAGACAATGACAAGGGCATCCCCCGTGAAAGACGACCTCAAGAGCAGGCTGCAGGGCGAGCGCGCCCTCACCATGGTCAGCCTGCGCCATGCCTCCCCGACGCTGGCGGCCTTCGTCGCGACGCTGGGCTTCGATCTCGTCTTCGTCGACCTCGAACATGGCCGCCTCGGCATCGAGACCGCCGACCTGATCGTTCGCCTGGTCAAGGCCAATGGCGGCGCCGCGATCATCCGTGCCTCTTCGAGCTCGGACGAGGCGCTCCGGCGCGCGCTCGATCTCGACGTGGCGGGCGTGATCGTCCCCAGTGTCGCAGACGGCGAGGAGGCCGCCCGGATCGCCGCGATCTTCCGCGCCATGCGTTCGGCCGAGGAGCGCGCGCTGCTGATCCCGATGATCGAGTCACCGCAGGCGATCCGCGAGCTCGACGCAATCATGGCGCCGGCGGAAGTCGACGCGCTGTTCATCGGCCCTGCCGATCTCGCGCAGTCGCTCGGCCATCGCGGCGAGCCGCAGCACCCAGCCGTGCGCGCTGCCGCCGACAAGGTCGTCACGCGGGCATCAGCGGCGAAGCGGCCGGTCGGCGTCCCCTTGTCCTATCGCGACCTGCCAGGCTTCGCCGGGCGTGCTCCGGGCTTTCTCTACTATGATCTCAACGCCGTCATTCAGGCCGGCGCAGCGGCGACATTGATGGCCTGAAGCCCGCGATGTCCTGCCTGCGCACCGCTCTCATTCCGCCGGCCGGAATGTCGTGGTGATCGGCAGGCTGCGCTTCAGCGTCTTGGTCACCGGAGTCTTCTCCCAGACCGCCGCGAGACGCTCCTGGCTGTCCGCGGCCTGCGGCAGGCTGAAGAACACCTCGCGCCGGATCGACTCCTCGCCATTGGCATCCCTGAGGAAACGGGCCTCGACCTCGATCCGGCCGAGATCCCAGCCCTTGCGATCGGCGTACATGCGCAGCGTCAGCGAGGTGCAGGCCGCGAGAGCCGAGAGCAGGATCTCATAGGGTGCTGGCCCGGTATCGGTACCACCGGCACCGACCGGTTCGTCGGCTTTGAGGACGTGCGTGCGGGCGCGGATCTCCTGGGCCAGACCGCTTTGGCTAACGAGATGGACGGACGACATCTGTAGGCTCCTCGCCGGCGCGCCGGCTATTCCGGCAGGGGAATGAACTCGCTTTCGTCGGGCACCTGCCCGAAGCGGCCCTGCTTCCAGTCTTCTTTGGCCTGCTCGATCCTCTCCTTGCTGGAGGAGACGAAGTTCCACCAGATGTAGCGCGGCCCCTCGAGCGCCGCGCCACCGAGGAACATCATCACGCTCGGCTGCGTCGCGCGCACGGTGATGCGGTCGCCCGGCTTGAAGATCAGCAGGCGCGGTCCCTCGAAGCGGTCGCCGGCGATCTCGACCTCGCCGCTCACCACATAGATCGCCCGCTCCTCATGGTCGGCATCGAGCGGCACGCTCATGCCCGCCCCGAGCGTGACCTCGACATAGAACCAGTCGGAGACCATGGCGACCGGCGAGGTCTTGCCGAAGGCCGAGCCGGCGATCACGCGCGCCTTCACGCCGTTGTCCCCGATGATCGGCATCTCTTCCGCGGCATAGTGCTGGAAGGACGGCGCGATCTCCTCCTTGCCGGCCGGCAGCGCGATCCAGCTCTGCAGCCCGTACATCTGGTGCTTGCCGTCGCGGTCCGCTCCCGGCGTGCGCTCGGAATGCGAGATCCCCTTGCCCGCCGTCATCAGGTTCATCGCGCCGGGGCTGATCTCCTGGACATTGCCCTCGCTGTCACGATGGGTGATGCGCCCGTCGAACAGATAGCTCACCGTCGCGAGGCCGATATGGGGATGAGGCCTGACGTCCATTCCCTGCCCGGCGATGAACTGCACCGGCCCGAAATGGTCGAAGAAGATGAAGGGCCCGACCATCTGCCGCCGACCATGCGGCAGGGCGCGCCTGACATTGAACCCGCCGAGATCGCGCACACGCGGCACGATGACGAGCTCCAACGCATCGCAGGACTTCGGGTCGCCGGTGATCGGATCTTCGGTCGGCATCCAGCTCATCGCTCGCTCCTCGATCTGCCTGACACATCAGGAAGGCCGCTCCGCTGCGGCGCTTCCGCCGCGTGGGACTATGGCCCGGACGGTCGGCCATGGCGAGCCCTTGCAGGGCGCGATTGTTCGCTGGAACAGAACACGGCGTTCGCCGAGCCGCGGCTTTCGCCCGATCGGCCCGGTGCTAGGCTCCCGCAGGCTGATCGATGCGGGAAGCGCGATCAGTCCCTGCCGCTTTCGCCGCCCGAGGCACCCGTCCAGCGTGCCGCCACAACAGCGAGTATGACATCATGACCAGCGAAGCCATTCGCGATCCGCGCAAGGATCATCTTCTCACGCCGCAGAATTCGGCCTTCGTCATCATCGACTATCAGCCGGTCCAGGTGAACTCGATCGCCTCGATGGACCGCCAGCTGCTGATCAACAACATCGTCGGCTCCGCCAAGGCCGCCGTCGCCTATGGTCTGCCGATCGTCCACTCGACGGTGAACGTGAAGACCGGCCTCAACAAGCCGCCGATCCCGCAGATCCAGAAGGCGCTGAAGGGCATCCCGACCATCGACCGCACGACGATCAACTCCTGGGAGGACGTCGAATTCCGCCAGGCCATCGAGGCCACCGGCCGCAAGAAGCTGATCATGACGGCGCTGTGGACCGAGGCCTGCCTGACCTTCCCGGCGCTCGACGCGCTCGCCGAGGGCTACGAGGTCTACGTCGTGGCCGATGCCGTCGGCGGCACCTCGGTCGCCGCGCATGAAGCCGGCCTGCGCCGGATCGAGCAGGCGGGCGGCAAGATGATCAGCGTGCCGCAGCTCTTCTGCGAACTGCAGCGCGACTGGGCCCGCAAGGAAACCGTCCCGGCCTTCATGAACCTGTTCATCGAAACCGGCGGCACGGCGGGAATCCAGTTCTCCTACGACCGTACCGAGTAACCTGCCCGCGCCTCGCTGCCTGGGGCCGCCACCGCCGAAGGAGCATCGTCTCCTTCGGCCAGACGACAGGTCCCGCCACCCGAAGGAGCAGCCGAAATGAGCGAGATCCATGTCCTCGTCTCCCTCTATGCCAAGGCGGGCCGGGAAGAGAGCTTGCGCCGGGACCTGATCCAGGTCGTCGAACCGTCCCGCCGCGAGGAAGGCAGTCTCGGTTACGACCTCTTCGTCGACATGAACGACCCGCGCCGCTTCGTCTTCGTCGAGCGCTGGGCCAGCGCCGACGCCCAGAACAAGCACCACACTCAGAGCGAGCACATTCGCTATTTCCAGGACCATGGCGCCGCCAATGTCGAGAGCACCGAACTCGCCTGCTTCCTGAAGCGCGTCATCTGACACTCAGGAGCAAGCCCGGTCCCGCATCCGACGCCGCCGAGGCGCCGGCTCGGCGGCGGCATGGCGCGCGATATCGAGCTCTTCCAGAAGCTCGGGCTCGAGCCGGCGGTGCCCCTGGCCTATTTCACCAGCGAGCGGCGCTCCGCAGGCCTCAGCCGGGCTCGTCCCCGGCCGGCGCCCGCTCCCAGGGCGCGGCGTTGTTGAGGCGCTGGCCGAGATAGTCGACGAGCGCACGAACCCGTTGCGGCACATGCCGCGTCGGCGGGTAGACCGCATAGATTGTGTCGGGCAGCGGGCTCTCCTCGGGCAGGACCTGGATGAGGCGCCCAGCCCTGATCGCGTCTGCGGCAAGGAACAGGGGCAGTATGGCCAGCCCGAGCCCGGCGATCGCGAAATCGCGCATCACCTCGCCATTATTGGCGACGAGACGGCTATGCGTCGCAACCGTTCGCGGCCGCATATCGGGAGGGACCGGAAGGAACTGCCAGAGCCGGCTGGCATGCGCATTCGCGTAGTCGATGCAATCATGCGTGGCGATCTCCGCGATCGACGTGGGCAGCGACTTGCGGCGCGCATAGTCCGGGCTGCAGCAGACGACGCGGCGGCTCAGGCAAAGCTTGCGCGCGATCAGCGAGGAATCCGGTAGCCGGCCGATCCGGATCGCGAGATCATGACCGCCGCCGGCGAGGTCGAGCATCCTGTCATCGAGATCGACCGCGAACTGGAGGCCAGGATGCAAGGCAGCGAAGTCGGCCAGCATCGGGCCAAGATGCAAGGTCGCGAAGCTCATCGGGGCGGTGATGTGCAGGCGCCCCTTCAAGGAGCCCGCACGGTCCATGACGCCTTCGACCGCGCGCTCCATCGTTAGCAGCGCATCGCGCATCTGCTCGTAGAACAGCAGGCCCTGCTCGGTCGGGCTGACATTGCGGGTCGAGCGACGTAGCAGGGCGACGCCGAGCGCATCCTCGAGATCGCTGACCCGCTTGCTCACCACCGATTTCGACAGTTTGAGCTCGGCGGCAGCGGCCGTGACGCCTCCCGTTTCCACGACTCTAAGGAAGGTCTGCACATCGTCGAAGCGCCAGGTCATTGTTCGACCATAGCGAACCATGCGGCTTCAGCGAAGAGGCGACCGCTCTCTCATCGGCTTCGTCCTCGCGGCGCTACCGATATCATCTTACCGGGCAGCGGTCGGCGTACGAGGCGCCTGCCGCCGCCAGCTGCCGTCCCTCCCCGCCGTGACGCCGATCTGGAACAGCTCGCGCATATAGGAGCGGTCGAACTCGGATTTCGGCTTGCGCTCGAAACCGGCCGGGATCGCCGTGAAGAGCACCTTGCCATTGGCGGCACGCGCCTGCGCTTCGAGACGAACGAGATCGGCTACGGCCTGGTACTTCACCAGCGTTTCGATCGACCGGCGGGCGATGCCGATCGTCGTCTCCTCGGTGACGGCGTATTGCGGATCGAGCCTGCCATTGCGGATGAGGTAGAGGGTCCGCGCGCGCGGCGCGCCGAAGAAGCGTCGCTCGTAGTCGGCCAGCCGCAAGTTCGGCGGCGCGAAGAAGACCTGCGAGACCGTCGCGCCATCGACATGCAGTTCCTGATGCGGCTCTCCCGCCGCCAGCACGTCGAGGCGGACGGGCGGAAAGATCGCCGGCAGCGCCGCCGAAGCGAGCAGGATGTCGACCATGCGCTCGCGGCGGTCCGGCCGGCTGCTTGCGGCGATCGCGGTCAGGTCCCAGATCACCGGGCGCTGGGCATCGATGTTGGTGGTCTGGATGAGCAGCCGGCGACCCAGCTGGTATTCCTGCGCGATGGCCTCGACCATCGCATCGCTCATGTAGCGCGCGATCAGGCGGCGCAGCGGCGCATTGTCGTAGAGGCCGCTGCCGACCAGCCCGATCAGGCCTCGGTCGATATAGATGTCGCTGTCGCCATAGGCGGTGAAGACCTCCTCGAGCTGGCCGTCATAGGCCGGCCCCAGGAAGGCGAAGGGCGCCGCCAGCGCACCGGTGCTGACGCCCGTGACGACTTCGAAGGCCGGTCTGTCGCCCCGGCCGCTCCAGCCCTTCAGAAAGCCGGCGGAAAACGCGCCATCGGCCCCGCCGCCGGAGATCGCCAGGAAATCGGCACGGCGCAGCTCCTCGGCCGGACGCCTGCCGGCGCGCACCGCGCGAACGGTCTGCTCATATTGCTGCGTGATGGCGGCGCGGATATCCGGGCCGACCTGGTCACCCCAGAAACGGGCGAACCTGACGCCCTCGACAGCCGCCGTTGGCGCAAGGCTCGCCGGAACGGCGGAGCGCGACGTGCTACCGACGCAGCCCGACGAGAGCGCCGCGAGCATGATCACGAGAGGGGTTACCGTACGCAACAAGATCGTCAAAACCTACGCTGCCTCGACCCTGCAGACCGCTGAAACAGAGGAGAAATCGACGTCCGGCGCGAAGCGTCGATCCGCAGGCATCGAAGCTATAGCCCGTATCGGTCGAAACGCCCTAGGCCTTAATGACCTGCCGCGCGGTGGTGCCGAATTGGCCGGGCAGCTCCAGTCCCAATCCCAGCCCGCAGCCGCTGGTCGGTGAAGGCCTGCTCTGCAGCTCCAGGCGGTCGCGATAGGGCGGTGCCGCAGCGCCCTTCCAGGGCGCAAAATGGCGACCAAGCCGGAGGGAGGAAGGCGCGGAAGCACTCGCGACCGGGCGTTTTCGCTTCAGCCGCGCCTCCGCTTTTGTCCCATTTTCAGGACAGTGTGTGTCGATTGACGGGCTTATACGTTCCGTGTCCCAGGCTTATTCCAAGTCGAAGCTAGGCGGCCGCCCCTGACGCCGGGTCTCCGCTTTCCCTATGCTTCGCCAAGGAAATCACGATGAAGAAGATTGCTCTGCCGCTTATTGTCTCGCTCCTGACGTTTTCTGCGGCCCAGGCTGCAGATTACAAGCTGGACCCGACCCATACGAAAGCTGTCTTCTACATCGACCACTTCAATGTCTCGACGAACAGCGGCTGGTTCAGTGAGATCAATGGCAGCATCGCGTTCGATCCCGCCTCCAGGAAGGCGGCGATGACGGTCACCATTCCCGTCGAGACGATGGATACGGGCATCGCGGCCTTTGATAAGCACATCAAGGGCGCTGATATCCTCGATGCCGCCAAGTTCCCGACCATGGTATTCAACTCGACCAAATGGACCTTTTCGGGCGACAAGCTAGTGTCCGTCGACGGTGACCTCACCATGAAGGGGCAAACCCGGCCGATCCAGCTGAAGGCCACCAAGTTTGGCTGCTACCAGAGCCCGATCTTCAAGGCGGAAGTCTGCGGCGGCGACTTCGAGGCGAGCATCGACCGGACCGAATGGGGTGTCGATTTCCTGGTCAAGGAAGGCGTGACCAAGATGGTCACGCTAAAAATCCAGGCCGAAGCTATCAAGCAGTAGGCCGACACTTGGAGCTGATCGGCTTTCATCAGCTCCCGATCTGCAGCGGCCGGATGGACAGCACGCTTGTCTCGGATACCAATATGTGCCGACGATCTTGGCTAGGTGTCGAAGCTATGAAGGTTGTTCATCCGGGCGGGGTGCTGAGAGGCTGGGGTTGCGAAGCTCTTCTTGCCGAGCGTGGGCACGAAGGTGATATCGGCCACCCACAGTTCGGTCGGCTTCTCGACAAAGACCCGAAGGGCCGCGCGAAGCAGCGAACCTCCTCCGGACCAGATCGTTCGGCAGCTGATGCGCGGGCGCGCGCTTCGTTGTCGTGATCCCTCGCCGTCGGCTGGGGCCGACGAGCCCGCTCACCCATCAGGCGGGCCGCACGCTTCTTGCCATGCCCACTCCCTCGGCCTTGAGCTCGGCATGGATCCGCGGTGCGCCATAGGTTTTGCGCGAGGCCGCATGGATCGTGGGGATATTCCGGGTGAGATCGAGGTCGGATGTCGCCCGTGCCGAGGCAGGTCTGCCGCGCCAGGCATAATAGCCTGATGCGGAGACCTTGAAGACACGGGCTATGGTCTTGATCGTGAACACGGCGGGTGCGCGCTCACAACTAAAAAATCCGTTCGGGTTCGCCTTGCTCTCCCGCGCGAACCAGGCTGCCGCCTTTGACAGGATATCGCGCTCCTGCCGCAGGCGCTGGTTCTCACGGCGCAGGCGGATTAGTTCCTCGCGCTCGGCTGTGATCGCGATCGATTGCGCGATCAGCTCGAACTCCCGCGACAGCTCTTCAGGCGTTCGCCCGAATCGGACCAGCTCGACCATCTGCCGCCGGAACGCCGGCGGGTACGAAGATCGAAAACGCGGCATCGGGCACTCCAGAAAATGACTTCAAGGGCGTCCACAAAATCGGGTCAGCTCCAAGTTTAGGGAGTCGAACTCGCCGGCGCCCTCTTTGAGCGATTGGCGGGGAACCCAGACCGCATCCACCGGTTGTCATACCGGGGGGAGAGCGCTTGCATCACGTCCATGGGCCAAGCTCGAGCACCGTTCCGGTCCTGGCCGGCGCCCTAACCTTGCTAGTCGCCGGAGGGGTGACGCTGCCACTGGTCGAACCCGGTCCGCTGTCCGTGCAGATGATGCTGCATCTCGGGTTGATGAACATCGTCGCCCCCGTCATCGCAGTCCTGCTCCGCCATCGCTTCGACGCCAGCACCGCGATCCTTCCCGCAGGCCTTGCGCAGATGGTTGCCCTTTGGGCGTGGCACGCCCCGATGATGCAGCAGCTCGCGGCGAGCTCGGGGCTCGCGCAACTTGTTCTCATCGCAGGGCTCGGCGCCACAGCCATCTGGTTCTGGTCGGCCGTAATCGCGGCTGCCGATTGGCGAGCCCTCGCCGCCTTGCTGCTGACAGGCAAGCTTGCCTGCCTGCTGGGGGCACTTATGGTTTTTGCCCCGCGCGATCTCTACGAGCTGCCGGCGCTTGCCCTCTCGCTCTGCGCGACCGGGCCTTCGACGATCGCCGACCAGCATCTCGCCGGCCTGCTGATGATCACCGCCTGCCCGCTGAGTTATCTCGTCACGGGCGTGGCGCTCGCTGCCAGGCTGCTTGGTCGCCTCGACGACAGTCCCAGATCCGACGATGCAACCGCTCGCGCACGCTAGGCGGACAGCGGCGTGGCTTCTTGCGGCGCCGTCCCGCGTTTTTGTGGCGGCCGTTTCAGCCCTGGTGCTGGTGCTGGCCGGCGCCGTGCTGTTCGCCTGGAGCGGCCTCTACAATGTCGCTGCGAGCACCGGCCATTTCCGCGTCGTCGACCACTTCCTGCGCTTCGGCATGGAAAATTCGGTTCGGGCGCGCGCTCCTTCGACAAGCCTTCCGCCCGGTATCGACGAGAGCCTTGTGCGCCTGGGCGCCGGTCATTTCCATGCCGGCTGCGCCTACTGCCATGGCTCGCCGGGGACGCCGATCAGTCCGGTTGCCGCGAGCATGCTGCCGCCGCCGCCGGTTCTCACCGAGAGGGTCGGCCAGTGGAGCGACGGAGAGCTTTTCTGGATCGTCAAGCACGGGCTGAAATATGCCGGCATGCCGGGCTTTCCCTCGCTGCACCGCGATGACGAGGTCTGGGCCGTCATCGCCTTCCTGCGCCGCTTGCCGAGCCTGGACCGCGCTGGCTATCGCGCTCTCGCGCTCGGCGAGGTGGAACCTGAGCCGCAAAGCGGGATGGAGATCGCCACGGGGCAGAGCGAAGCCGATGCTATCGGCGCCTGTGCCCGTTGCCACGGCGCACGGCAGGGACCGCCGAGCCGGCTTGTGCCGATCCTCCACGGCCAACCCGCCACCATGCTCGAAAACGCTCTGCACGCCTATGCCAACGGCGAGCGCGACAGCGGCGTGATGCAGACGGCAGTCGTCGGCCTGCCGGACAGCACGGTCAGTCACCTCGCGGCCTACTACGCCTCATTGCCCCGCCCGCCAGCCAGCATCGAGGCAATCGATCAAGCCGCGGCGGCACGCGGTGAGGCGATTGCACGCGACGGCGTCTCCTCGCATGGCGTGCCGTCCTGCCTCGGCTGCCATGGGCAAGGCGCTGCTCCCGACTACCCCCGCCTCGCCGGCCAGCCGGCGCGTTACCTCGAAGGCCAGCTTGCGGTCTGGCGAAAGGGTCTCAACGATCGCAGTGCAACGGGCCGGATCATGGCGCCGATCGCGCGCCGGCTCAGCGAGGCGCAGTCGCGTGATCTGGCAGCTTATTTCGCCAGCCTCGCGCCCACCCGTGAGGCCCCCCGATGACGGCGACCGGGCGCAGACTGGCCGCGATATTCATCCTGGCCGCCCTCCCCGGCTGGGCGCCGCAGTCAGCCCTCGCTCCTGCCGGCGCTGAGGCCGAGCGCATCGCTTTGCTGAGCTGGATCCTGTTCATGGGGGCAACGGCGATCCTGCTGATCGTGATCGCCGCCCTAGCGCTAGCGATCCGTGGTGCGGAGCCGGTGCGGCGTGTCATCGGCAGCGAAGGCGCGATCAGATGGGGCGGCATCGTCTTTCCATCGGTCGTGCTGACCCTGTTACTCGGCTACGGCCTCTGGCTGATGCGCGAGGCCATAGCGGCGCAGACGCCGCCGGCGCTTCGCATAGCGGTGACCGGCGAGCAATGGTGGTGGCGCGTCGACTATCAGCGCGACGGCGCCGCACCCGTTCGCGAGGCGAACGAGATCAGGATCCCGGTCGGCCGCGCGATCGATTTCGCGCTGCGCTCCAACGATGTGATCCATTCCTTCTGGGTGCCGAGCCTCGGCGGCAAGCTCGACATGATCCCCGGCCGGACCAACACGCTTCGCCTGAAAGCCGAGCGGCCCGGCATCTACCGCGGCCAATGCGCCGAATACTGCGGCGGACCGCACGCGTTGATGGCCCTGGAGATCGTCGCCGTGCCAGAGGCCGAATTTCAGGCATGGCTGGCAGCTGCCGATGCTCGAAACGAACTGGCCGAACCCAAGGTCGCTGCGGGGGAAAAGCTCTTCCTCTCGGCCGGCTGCGGAGCCTGCCATGCGGTTCGCGGCACCCAGGCCGCAGGCATGGTCGGGCCCGATCTCAGCCGGGTCGGCGGCCGGCGCTTCCTCGCCGCCGCGACCCTGCGCAACACCGCCGAGAACCTTGCAGGCTTCATCACCGATCCGCAGGTCGCGAAGCCGGGTGCGCTGATGCCGCCGTTCGCGATCTTCACGAGCGAGGAGATGGACGCCTTGACCGCCTACCTCGGAAGCCTGCGATGAGGGCCGGCGCGCAAATGGGCCCGGTAACCGCGGCCGAGCTGCCCTCGTCCTTGCCACGGCCGGAGGGCGAGCTCGAAAGATTGGAAGCGGTCTGGAAGGGGCCGCGCGGCTGGCGCATCATCAGCGAAGTCAACAACACCATCATCGGCTACTTCTACATCGCCGTCGCGTTCCTGTTCTTTCTGCTCGCCGGCGTGCTCGGTCTGCTCATCCGCCTCCAGCTCGCGGCGCCCGGGAACGACTTCCTCTCCCAGGAGACCTACAACCAGATCTTCACCATGCACGGCACGGTGATGATGTTCCTGTTCGCCGTACCTGCCGTCGAGGCAGTCGGCATCCTGCTGCTGCCGCAAATGCTCGGCGCCCGCGATCTGCCGTTTCCGCGGCTCGGCGCCTTCGCCTTCTGGGCCTATTTCGTCGGCGGGTCGGTGTTCTTCTGCACGCTGTTCTTCGGGGTTGCTCCCTCGGGCGGCTGGTTCATGTACCCGCCACTGACCGGGGCCCGCTTCTCACCCGGCATCGGCGCCGACTGGTGGCTGTTGGGAATCGGCTTCATCGAAATCTCGGCCATAGCGGGCGCGATCGAGATCATCGTGGGCGTGCTGCGTACCCGTGCTCCCGGCATGACGCTGGCGCGCATGCCAATCTTTGCCTGGACCATGCTGATTTTCGCCGGGATGATCGTGTTCGCCTTCCCGGCGGTGATCCTGGCGACGATTCTGCTCGAGCTCGAGCGGGCCTTCGACTGGCCCTTCTTCATCGCCGAGCGCGGCGGCGATCCCCTGCTCTGGCAACATCTGTTCTGGTTCTTCGGCCATCCGGAGGTCTACATCATCTTCCTGCCGGCGGCCGGCATGGTCTCGATGATCGTGCCGACCATGGCCGGCACACCACTGGTCGGTTACCGGCTGATCGTGGTGGCGCTGATCGCCGTCGGCTTCTTCTCCTTCGGCCTTTGGGTCCACCACATGTTCACCACGGGCATCCCGGCCCGCTCGCTCGGCTTCTTCTCGGCGGCGAGCATGGCAGTCGCGATCCCGAGCGGCATCCAGGTCTTCGCCTGGATCGCGACAATCGCCGCCGGACGTCTCAGGCTGACCGTGGCGGCGCTCTTCGTGATCGGCTTCCTTCTGATCTTCACCCTGGGAGGACTGACCGGGGTCATGGTCGCGATGGTCCCGTTCGATCGCCAGGCGCACGACACCTACTTCGTCGTCGCCCATCTCCATTATGTGCTGTTCGGCGGTATGGTCTTCCCGCTCTTTGCCGCGATCTACTACTGGACGCCGGCCTTCAGCACCCGGCCGCTGTCCGAACGGCTCGGCCGCTGGGCTTTCGGCCTGATCTTCGCGGGATTCAATATCGCCTTCCTGCCGATGCACCTGACCGGGCTGATCGGCATGCCGCGGCGCGTCTACACCTATCCGGCCGGGATGGGCTGGGACGGGCTGAACCTGGTCTCGACGATAGGCGCCTTTATCCTCGCCGCCGGCATCCTCGTCTTCCTGATCGATGTCATCAGCAACATGCGCCTGACGGGCGAGCGCGGGCTTGGCGACATCTGGCGTGCGGGCACGCTCGAATGGCTGCCGAACCACGCCTATGCCACGCGCAGCATACCGCGCGTCCGCGGTCGAGAGCCGCTCTGGCAGCAGCCCGACCTCGCAGGGCATGTCGAGGCCGGCGCATACTACCTGCCGGGAACGGCGACCGGCGCGCGCGAGACGATCGTGACCTCGCCGATCGAGGCTGAGCCGCAATACGTCATGCGCCTCAGCCGCCCCGGCTACGCGCATCTCTGCGCCGCCTTGTTCACCGCCGCATTCTTCCTGCTGCTGACCGTCAAGGCCGTGATGCTCGCAGCCACCTGCGGCGTTCTCGCCGTCGCATCGATCCTGGTCTGGATGTGGAACAGTGATCCGCCGTCGGCGGGGGACGTCGATATCGGCGGCGGCATCGTGCTGCCGACCTATGCGTCGGGGTCGATCTCACACAGCTGGTGGGCAACGGTCATCCTGCTGCTGGTCGCCGCGGCGCTCTATCTCTCCTACCTGTTCGGCTACCTCTACCTCTGGACGGTCGGTCCCGAGGGATGGCCCCGCCAAACCGACCTGCCATCGCCAGCCGACGCATGGAAGTCCTTGGCAGCCTTGAGCGCCAGCGGAGCGCTTCTTGCCGGCGCCCGATTCGTCCTTGGCCGTGATTTACCTCGCCCCGGTCTCGTAGCCAGTCTTCTCATCGCCGGGGGAGCGGCGCTTGCCGGCGCGCTCTTCATCGATGTCGCCGGCCATTGGCGTAGCGGCCTTCGCCCGCAATCCAGCGGCTATACCGCGATGGTCTATGCGAATGCCGCCCTGCAGGCGCAGATGGCAGCAGCCGTCCTCGTCACGGCCCTGTTCACCGTCGCGCGCCTTCTCGCCCACAGGCTCGACCGCAACCGGCGGGCGGTCTTCGATGTCTTGATGCTCCTCTGGCTCTACACGCTCGGCCAGGCAGCTTTCGGGCTCCTGCTGACGCATGGCTTCCCGCGGCTGGTTGCGCAGACATGAGCAACACCACCCCCTTGCGCCGGGCCGGCTTTGCCTTGACCGGGCCGGTCATCTGGGCCGCCCATTTCCTGGCGGTCTATGCCTCCGAATCGCTGGCCTGCCGCTGGGGTGAGCCGGCGGCCCATGATGCGATCGTTGCCGGTGCGACCTTCTTCGCGATTGCCGGGATCCTGCTGCACGCCCACAGAACCGTCCGAAATACCGACACGAGCGGAAGCTGCGAGGCCGAACGGTTCATACGGTTGACGGCGCTTGCACTCGACGGGTTGAGTCTCATTGGCGTCTGCTGGGCCGGTCTGGCAGCGCTGCTGCTCGGCGCCTGCCGATGACCGCCGGCCCGGCGGCGCGCTGAAGTTCACTTTGGTCAACCGAGCGCGCTTGCTCGGCCAGCGGTTTCACCGTCCTTGCATCCATCCCGCAGCCGCAAATAACGGGCGCACACAGGTCATCGTGCTTTCCGAGTTGCGTGGCAGGAAGCTCAGCTTGCGACCGTGGGAAGCACCAATCCAGTCGGAGACATGTGTTCAGCGGCAGACGACGTTCTGCCCTCTCATCGTGCAGGTACTGACAGGGCGCTGTTCTTCGGGCGGCGGATCATAGGTTCCTGCTCCGACTGGCACATAGGTGTGCCCATCGCTTTGCATCGGGTCCACGCCCGGAACCCCTGACCAACTGCTAACGCCCGCACATCCCGCCAACAGCAGGCAGCACATCACGGTGGACAGCTTCTTCATGCTTCGCCCCCAATTCCGCGTGATCTTGCCGGGATGCGCGCGGGATGTCACCGCCCGTTGAACGAGCCGCATTTCGGACACGCCGCGCGAGCCTTTGCCGCATCGTCCGTTGCCGGCCTCGGAACCGTCAGAGCGATAGCGGGTTAGGAGGGCAGGTAAGGAACAGGAGCCGAGCAAATGGCGGACGGAGCCGACAGTGTCGACGGAACCGACATGGAGCAGATCAAGATCGTTTTGAACACGCTCTATCTATGCATCGCGTTCGCAATGACACATATCGCGAAACATGAAGGGGCCCAGGCGGCCGTCGATTTCAAGGCCGAGTTACTGTCAGCCCTCAAAAGCGGCGACCTCAACATGGCGCTGATGGAAGAAACGAAGACTTTTGACTTCGTCATCGAGAAGATCGAGGCGCTCGGCGAGCCAGAAGCGTAGCGTCGTCCGGATCCAAGCACTGCGATAGTTGTCGCTTAGCTGAGCGCCAGGCCACAGCCCACGAGCTGATGTCCGTTACCGGCCACAGGACCCTCGAGGAGGTGGAACGCTAAACCCGTGCAGCACGCAAGCCGGAGACGGCAGCTTCAGCGATGAGGAAGCTTCAGGCAGGCTCGATAATTGTCCCACCGGAATCTGAGGTGGGACAAGAAGAGGAAAAAATCCTTATAAAACAGGCTCATTTGGCCGCAATGGCGCGCCATTCAGGATAAAACTGCGAACACCTACGTGATTGAAATCATGAGATGATTTAGAATCGAAAACCGTTTCACTCCTGCGAGCGTTCTTTCAGGCCCTGTAAGCCGGGCGTTGTGATGGCGGGCTTGGTACTGCGAATGAGCACCGCGTAGAAGCGTGTAGCGTGCCCATGCAGGCCCCACGATAATTCGTCCTCATCTCCTTCCAGCTCCCGCCCGACCACACCGGCGTTGGCAGGCTGCAATGGATGCATCGCAAACGAAAATCCCGACTTGGCCTTTTCGTGGTCTCGCAGCGCCGTTTCTAACTTCTTCTCTATCTTCTCAATCGCCGCCGTGAGCTTGGGAACGTCTGACCGCTTGTCGTTACCTTCTACGTGAACCTGAAACACGGACGCTCCGACAACACGGCTCGCGTACTGGGATTTAAGCATGTCGATCGTACCGGTGATTTTCTCCAGATCCTCGGCAATTTTCTTGAGCGTTTTGACCCCGATTTTTATCTCGATGATTGCCAAGGGAATGATTTCATTCTGCCAGACCGCGATGTCGGTTCGGCATGAGCCCAGAGACTTTCGAACGGCTGCCGCCTTCTGGGTCATGCCGTTGACGAGATTGCGATTGAGGCACTCGACCTTCACTTGATAATCTTGCTCGATCAGCTCCCGCGCAATGTCGGCGGTCAGCAGATACTCGGTGGTGACGGGGCCGCCGCGATAGTCGGTCACGCGCGCGATGACGTCCGTTGCTTTTTTGACGCCTTCTTTGAGGGTCGCGAGCAATGCTGCGTCAGTAATCTGATGGATCATGGCGCGTCGTTTTTTCTGCCATCGGGCGCGAGGACGGCGGTGAGCTGAGCGACCAGCCGCGCTCGTACATCACGGTTAAGCTTGTCCAGGTTCGCCTGCTTCCACGCGACCGCCGGAAGCTCCGCCGCTCCCGGCACGCCAAGCAGGTCCCAGTCAGGCGCACCGCGCTTGAAACCCAGCAGGAAATCCTTGTGGGCCTGCGGCATGCCGCCGACGATGGCGGCGATCAGCGCCGCGCGCGCTGCCAGCAGCGCTTCGAGGGCGACCGGTTCAGTGGTCATGCCCTCAAAATTCTCGGTGAATTCGACGGCGATATCTTTCTGCGCCGATCCAAGAACCTCTGCCATCGGCCTGCCGTGGCTGATCAGGTAGACGATGAACGCGCGGCGCAGATCGTCGTCTATGCCCTCGTTCGCGAGCAGGTCCTGAACGTCGAACAGGTCGCGCGGATGCTGCCGGTCGAGGGCCGCCATGATCTTCCCGGCGTACAGGTCGGCAAACGAGACGACACTGATTTCTGCAAAGCCGAACTGATCTTCCACGGATGGCGAAACGGCGTGCACGGCGGGAGCGTAGACGCACCCGCGCAGCACGGGAGTCACCTCGATCTTGATCTGAACCCGGCCCAGCTGAACCACGAGGCGCGTCAGGGGGCCGGTGGCTCCCGGGCGGCTTTCGGTGATCTGCACGCCGTTGATCGCGACCTTCAGCCGGTCCCTGATGCGCAAAAGAGCCTGCTCGATGGCGACCAGCGATTCATCGCGCGGCGCGACCGGCAGGAAGGTCAGGTCGATATCGACGGACAGCCGGGGCATGTCACGGACGAACAGATTGATCGCCGTCCCGCCCTTAAGCGCAAAGCAGTCCTCCCCGGCAACAGCCGGTAGCGCCCGGACCAGGAGTGCGACCTGCTGCCGATAGCGTTCATTGGCGGCCATAAAGCTCCTCGGGGACGGTGATCATATAATGCGGGTCGAGCTTTCCGCCCCGGGCGAGCATGCGTTTGCCGGTGCCGAGATCGATGGCGCTCTTGTCGAGGTGCTTGAGCCACGCGTGTTGATGCCGGTCGGCAAAAAACAGGAAGAGCCGTTTGACCTTCACGCTCTTGCAGTCGACCAGAAGCTTCTGAAGGCGGCGGGGCCTGAGCGTCGCCAGCCCTTCCATAAACTTGTCGGCCTGATCGAAGCTTTCGTGGTTCGGCAGACCGTCGAGGAATTCGAGGATCGCCCGCTCGGGCGTCGATAAGGTAAGGGGCCAGTCCCACTGTCCCCACGGTATGGAATTGAACGCGCCGTCTGTGGCCCCTGTGCTGACGGCGCTGCCGTCCTTCAGATTCCAGGCCAGACTGGTGAGGCCGCGCGTTATCGGCTCATTGCGGAACAGGGTGGCGGTGTTGTGATGGTGAAACCGGACGCCCATCGGCAAGCGGTTCAGCCATGCCGGTATGGGCTTGCGCCCGTACAGATGCACATCCGTGTCTTCGCGGGCGAGGTAATGCGCGAAGCCTTGCAAGGTCAGGGCCGTTCGCCCCCCGACCAGCGCCGGAAATTCCATCAGGGTCTGGAGCGATATGACGACCTGCTCCCAGACGAGTTTTCCGCCGGGGCGGCGATAAACCCCCTGGGTAAGCCGTTCGAGCCAGCTATTGGCGACGTACTTATTGCAGAGCTGGGGGGAATAGCCCTTCGCGGTCAGCCATGCCGCACTCACGACCAGCCCTTCGGGCAGGTAGCGCTGTAGCCGGTTTAGCTTTCCTGGGTTTTCTTCACTCACAGTTTAGTTATAGGCCTCAATGCAAACCGAAGTCAAGTTTGCAAAATCTCCCAAAAATACACCTCCGGTATATAAATAGAGCTATAAGTAAACCAACTAGGCCACAATCATCCGTGAATCATGTTCAAAAATCCGCTCATAGCACGGACTTTCCAACATGAATTCCGGCCTGATCGTCGCGCATGTGGGCCGCGCCCACCGCCTGATAGAGCGCCGCCAGCGCCTCCGCCGCCTGATCGGCCAGCGCCAGCCATGCCGGGTTAGCCTTCACCTGCGGGTGATCCGTCAGCTCGCTCGCTACCGCCCTTCCCAGAAAGGCCGCCATATGCAGCACCTCGTGCCGCCCGTAATCGTCTGTCTCGGCCATGGCCTGTTCCCTTCCTGAAAAGCGCGCCTGCCGCGCACTACCCCATCGCGAAGCGGGTGCATCATGCACCCCTGGCCCTCGCCGAGAGCGGGTGGGTCCGGGTCGGTGCGGATCCGTGGCGGGCTGGGTTGCGACCCACGGCGGGGCTTTTGCCCTGCCCGGTGGGCGCGATCCTGCCCGACCAAAGAACACGTGCCAAGGGAGGGCGGGCGGCGTCCGCCCTGGTGCCCTTGCTCGACATCAGAGTGCGCGCGAGCGCTCGTGCTGGTGCCAGGGATCGTTACCCGGATGGGCGGAGACAGCTGTGCTGGCTCCGTTGCGTCCGACGCCGGCGGCGCAATAGAGCCGATGCCGCGATAGCGGAAGGCACACCGCCATGCCGTCCTCCATCACACCTGAGCGTCAGCGCCACCATGCCTTGAATTTCGAAAGCAGCACGGACGAGGCTTCGGCCAGCTGACCAGCAAACCTTCTGACCCAGCCCTGCGGCTTCGGCACATGAAGTTCCGCGTCGCGACGATCGCGCGCCTGCACCGCCTGGATGATCTCGGGGGCCATCGCCGTAGCCCATTGAACGCGGTTGGCGCTGATCCAGTAATGAGAGCGGCAGGGAAAGCTCCAGTTTCCGACCGACGGTGCCAAAGACACCTTGCCCTCACGCTCGGTAATCCGCCACTTCGCCGGGTTAAGAGGCGTCACAACTTCGCGCTCACACCCGCAGCAGCACAGATGCGATGCGGTCGCGTAGCGCCGCGAAATATACAACACGCCCAGTTCCAGCCGGTCCGGAATGAATTCGACGAATTCCGGCCTGAGGTGCGATGCGCCTGTCATTCGGCACCTTCATGCACGATCTCCCCGGACCCGATCGAGTAGCCGGTGTAGAAGTGGCCGCGCGCTTCGCGATAGACCCCGAACAGCTGCTTCCACCGCATGACGGCAAGGGCAGCGTTGAACGAGTTCAGCTCGGCGATCTGGATATTCGTCGCGTACTCGTTGGCCCCGCCATCATCATCGGCATAGGAAATGTGAGGGGCCGCTTCTTCGCGGGTTTCCGCCGTGCTGGTCGTCAGGCGCACGATGCCGCCGAGCTGCCCGTCATTGAGCAGCACGCCCATGCCGACGTCCACGAACGGGGTGCCATTGGCCACCAGGCGGTGCACGACGGCACGCTTGACGGGTCCCCGGTCGAGACAGACGAACACAAAGTCCAGCCCGTCCAGCAGCGCGACATTCGACTCGTCGAGGAAAACGTCGTGCGCAACGATGCCCTTGTGCATGTTCGAGTACAGGGCCGCGAAATAGGAGACTTTCTGCGGCTTGTTCTCAAGGTCCCCGAGCGACGGCGCTCCCGGCGCGCGGAACGCGTTGTGCTGGGAAAAAACATCGCCGTCGATGATCCGGATTTCGGCCGCCGCCGTTTTCGCGACGAGGTCGAGAATATATGCGCCCGTTCCGCCCAGTCCGGCGATGCCGATGCGCTGACCGGCGATCTTGCCGTTGACCGCTCCGATACCGGCACGGCTCGTCGCCGTGTCGACATACCTGAAGACGCAAGTGTCATCGTCCGCAGGAATGGCCGGATAGGTGCGTGCACCGACGCGGTCGTCGAGCTTGTGGGCCTCCCCCGCGATGCGGGCGATATAGCTCGTCATCTTGTGGTGATAGTCACGGTAATCGGCCTTCGCCGAAAACGTATGCTCGGCCCGGATGCCGTCGCCAAAATCCTGGGCGACGGAGCTGTTCTGGATGGCCGTGATCTTGCTGCCATCACTGTGACACGGGTGCGCGCCGGTCCAGTAGGCGACATGATCTGTCGGCTTGACGGTCTTGTCGCCGGACAGCTCCAGCCGCGAAATCAGGACACCCAGACGAATGGTTGCCGACGAATCGACATACGGAACGTCCCTGACGAGCAGGTAGCCGCCCCGTATGTCGAGGTCGTAACCCTCGTTCTGAAGCCGGAGGAGGTCCGCACTAAGAGCGATTGGTCGACGTGACATCGAATTCCATCCCTTCCTTGATCTTGACGGACTGGCCTTCGACCAGCGTGCCTGCGGGCTTGTTGCCGTGGCCGCGCGTGTACTGGACCGTGTACTGGATGCCGTCGCCGGTCGGCGGGTTCTCGAAGGCCAGGGCGATGACCTCTTCGAAGGTCAGCACTTCCTTTTTCGGCAGCGTCTTCGAGCGGCCATTGACGATGATGGTGACGGTTTTCGGCCGTTCTTCGGGGCGGGGAGCATTCATGGGTTAGCCTTTCTGGCGGACAGCCGCCGGTGGGATGCTCGGTTGCAATTGCGATCTAGCAATCGATTTGATATTATGATCTTTAGAGCCAAATTGCAAGTTCACAATCGATTTAATTTTCGCAACGGAGAGAGCATGACCGACCGTTTTGACAGCGACGCCTTCTATGTGGCCCTGAACGCCACGCGCCTCAGCCGTCAAAAAACGTGGAAGGACGTAGCCGAGGAGGCCGGGGTCAATGCGTCCACCCTGTCCAGAATCGGTCAGGGCGCGAAGCCGGACGTCAACGGCCTCGCAGCGCTTTTGTCCTGGTCGAACCTCAAGGCAGAATTGTTTATCCGGGGCGGCGAGCAGCAGGAAGCCGAACCGATCGCCAAGATTACGGCCCTGCTCCGCGCGGACCCGAAACTATCGTCGAACAATGCCAAATTGATCGAGGAGATCGTGATCAGCACCTATAATAACCTGCGGGATAAATGAGTTGAGCTGGCGACGCGGATTCAAAACGGAAGCCAATCGCATCGCTCTGCGGGTGCGTGCGCAGATGGGCCTGCCGCCGGAAGCACCTATCGACCCGGTACTGGTCTGCGACCGCTATGACATTCAGCTAATCAAGCTCAGCGACCACGACAGACAGTCGCCGTTCCTTAGAACCGACAGCTCCTGCTTTTCCGCCGTGACAGTGCCCTGCGGCCTTAGCACAGCGATCGTGCACAACGACTCGCATCATCCCTATCGCCAGCGCAGCAATATCTGCCACGAACTCGCACACTGTTTTCTGGGCCACGAATGCACCCCGCCGCTGACGCCTGAAGGCGAACGCGCCCGTGACGGCAGCATCGAGGCAGAAGCCAACTATCTCGCGGGCACGCTGCTGCTGACGAATGAGGGCGCATGGCACGTGATGTGCCGGCAGCTCGCTGCCGAAGCGCAGCACCTCTATGGCATCAGCGGCGCGATGCTCAATTACCGTCTGCGCGTCAGCGGCGCGCAAACGCGGTACAGCCGTTCCGGTGCGTATCTGCTGGGCGCGCGCTAGCTAGGTCCTGACCGGGATTTCGATCACCGGACGCAGCGGCTCCAGCTGGGTCGCGTATTTACGAACCACCTGGTCGTAAAAGTCGGCGATGCCCTTTGCCCGCACCGTGACCGCCAGCGCGTAGGGCAGCTTCTCAGCAGGCGTGAAGTTTCGGCCCTCCAGGCGGGCATTGTAGTGGATGTCAAAGCACGGATTTTGTAGGCTCGCCCCCCGGAACTTGCGGGTGGCATGCAGACAGTTTTCCCACTTCCACGCGTCCCGCCGCAGCTCCTCTTCATCGCCACCGGTACGGACGCCGGAAAAAAAGCTCTTGGAATCGGCGTGCAGCTGCTCGTCGCTTTTGAACTTCCCGTCGTGAGGCCGGAACGTGACGTCGAGACCCGCCCGCGTGTAGTTGCCCGGGTGGTGGGGATCGGTGAGGCACTTGTAGGACAGCGTGGCGGTGATTTCGGCGTTACCGGTAATTCCGCCCTCCGGCACCGGGATCGGTGCCCGGATGTATTTCGTCGGCGAAATGTCACCCTGATAGATGACCCTGATCGTATCGTCGTCGCAGACGACAATGTCCTCGAGCGTCTGTGCGACGCGGCCCCAGCCGATCTCCCGGTGGGGATGGTCTGATGCTTCTGAGGAATGGATCAGCAGCGTGCGCACGGCAAGCAGCCCGATACTGTCTCCGAAGTGAGCCCTGATACCTGCACCCAGACGCAATGTGCTGGGTGCCGCAAACGATGTGCCGCCAGTGGCTTCAAGGGCAAGCTTGTTGCCGCCGCCGACCACGAGGAACGGTCTTTGCAGCGATCCCCCGAACTGCACGAGGTCGGGTTTCATCAGGCCGGGGCTTCGGCCCGGTCCGACCGAACTGTAAGGCGCTCTGGCCCATGTTTCGCCCGGTGAATCAGCGGCACCGACAGCCAGGGCGTTCACGCAGTCAGACGGCACCTGCACACGGTTGAGGCTCAGCTCTTCATCGCCTTCGCCGTTGTTGCCGACCGCAACGGCGGCAAGCGTGTCTGTGCGCGCGAAGCGGCCATCAAGAACAGCGGTCCACGCGTGAACGTCATCGTCTTCGATGGTGAGCGATGGTCCGATGCTCAGATTGACGAAGTCATAGTGTTTTTGGTCCAGCGCGCTCGTTATGCGACCGAGCACTTCATACAGCTCGTGCAGGTTCTGGCTGGGATCGCCGTCGAGGACCCGGTAGTGGTCGACATTGGAATAGGGCTGCGGGAGCGGCTTTGAAGGGTCGATCGAGCCGAACAAAAACGCCGATGTCACCCCGGTTCCGTGATGGAGGAAATCGCCGACGGCGGGACCGGTGCCGATGATTTCGTAAGGCGTTGCCCAGGCCGACAGGGGATGCGACGGCGGCAGGCCGCCGTCGAAGATGGCGACATTGATCGAGGGGTCCATAGCGGCGACCGGCGGCAGCTCGACGGCGACCGAAGGAATGCCGGAGGTGCGGAACGCCGGTTGCAGGACACGCAATTCCGGCATCTGCCGGACGGCGCGGACAATGGAGAACAAGGCAATCGATTCAGCGAGCGCGGCCGGGGCCTCCAGCTCCACGAAGCATAGGCCGCCCGCATAGAAGCGGTGGTTCAGGCTGGCGCCGACGCCGAGCCCCCGCAGATAGTTGCTAAATTCCGGAAGCATGGCGCGCTCGCCGTCCATGCCCTCCGTATGAAGCACGACCTCGAAGACGGTATCGCCGCGCGCGGGGATGATCCCCTTGACTTTGTCCGCGACGCTCTGGGCCTCGATCGTCTCCAGCGTCATCAGATCCTTTGCGACCTGCGTTCCTTCCACGAGGCGGCCCATGGACGACTGCCAGTTCGCAAAGGCCTGCTTGGTCCCCATGACGAAGAGTTCGGTAGTCAGCGCTTCTTCCGGCGGTCGCCCTTTGGAGCGCTGCGCGGGCGTGATCCGCCGTGGCTTGCTCCCGACAGGAGTCAGGCCTGTCTGACGAAACAGCTCCGATGGAAAATACGATTTGGCGATGAATTCGGGATTCAGGACAACCGCCGCCACGGCCTGACCTTGCGGACAGGCCTGATCGGGCAAGGCCCTGATCTGGCGGACGGTGTCATCGAGCATGGGCGCAAGACGGCTGCGCGCTTGCTGGAACGTATAGGGCGTGATTTTTGGCCCTCCGCCAGAACGTACTACGACGTCCTGCGTGAGCCGCTCGCCCTTGCCGAGAAGAAAGTTTTGCTTAGCCATCGCGCGCACCCCCGTTTATTTTGCGCGGAGGCTTCTTGGCAGTCCGGGCGCGAATGGTTTCCCGCGCGACGCCGGTGACTTCATGGGCCGCGCGCTGCGAAAGGACCCCCGCGTTGACAAGCTCTGCCGCAAGCGCGATGCGATCGTTCTTGCTGCCCGACTTGCCGTTGACGAGCCCGACCAGATGATCGTCAAGAGGCTCACCCAGCAGCGCCGCCTTGCGGCGCACTGACTTCAGCTCGCGGTCGATATCGCTGAATGATTGTCCCTCAAGTGCGATCGTAAGCACGCCCGCCCAGCTCTCCGCCTGCGCGCTCAACGGCGCGAGCGCGGACATGAGATAGGCATGGATGGCCTCGCGGTCCGGCAGCGGAAACTCCAGTGCCAGGTCAAAGCGTCGCCAGATCGCCGGGTCCAGCAGGTCCGGGTGGTTGGTGGCCGAAACCAGCAATCCTGTGGACGGCCAGTCGTCGATTTGCTGGATAAGCACGGTGACGAGGCGCTTCAGCTCCCCGATTTCTCCGCGGTCATCGCGACGCTTGGCGATGGCATCAAGCTCATCGAGCAGCAGCACGCAGTCGAGCGTCTTCGCATAATCGAGAACGTGCCGCAGGTTGGTGCCCGTCCGGCCCAGATAGCTGCTCATCACCGCAGCCAGATCGAGAATGAGAAGAGGCCTGTTGAGTTCGCGGGCAAGCCAGCGCGCCGCAAGCGTCTTGCCCACGCCGGGAGCCCCAGTAAACAGAACGGTCCGGCTGGGTTCCAGACCTGCTTTTTGAAGGCTCTCTATACCTTTGCGTTCGGCGACAAGCGCATCGAGCGCTGCTTTCACTGCACCTGAATAGACCGGCTCGTGGTCCAAGACCGGATGCTCTTCGATCCGCAACAGATGGAAACGGGTATCAACATCGACGGGAAGAACGGCCTCCGTCTGCCGCCGCAAGGGCGAGGCGCGCGTCGGCGACTCGCGCAAAAGCAAGGCCAGAGCCGTCGCCATGTCAGGCGCGTTATCCCGATAGCCTTTGGCAAAGCGGTGGAGAAGCGCCATCACATCCTGCGGCCGCCCTGACAGCGCCACGCGCGCCAGATGCACCATGTCTTTTTCGAGTTTGTTCTCTGCCGTAGCCACGCCTTACCTTCCCATTTAGAAGAGAACACTATCGTAGTCCGAGATGGAAGAATATTCAATATGATCTGACATGACTCTTCCAGAATTGATATAAGTCATTGAAAAATAGAGTATTTATCATGGAAGATACATGCGTAAAACAGGCCATGTTCGGGACACTCGGCGGGCGCTTAGGGTGGCAGCCGCTACTCGTGACACGCCGTGAGAATTGCCTGTCGTGAAGCTGCCGACTTGGCCGAGCTCCTAGGCTCGGATGTGATTGGCGCCAAGAGCCCTGAAAAGGCCGATCGGAAGCGGCTCGGTATCAAGGTCGCCAACGCAAACCAAGCGATGGTCAAAGCGTTGTTTTTAGGACTTTACGTCCTGTAGAGTAGAAGTCTTATATCCGATGAACTGTGCCATCGGATCGGAGTTCGAGCACTGGCCCGATGAGGTCGTAAACGGCCGAGTTCCTAACAAGGGCATTCAACCTGATCTGCGCAAGATCAAGCGAAAGAAGTCCTAGTTGAACCTTTTGGTGCGCGCCCTCTGCGGAGAAGCCTGCTTCAACATTCATTCCGCCGACATCAGTCAAGAGATAGCGGGCATGGAAATCCGCTCCGCCTGCGCGTTCCTTCCAAGCAAAGAGGGCAAACGACATGCCGGCTGGAAGCACCCCGCGAATCCATTTATGGGCCTCGCGCTCGATGAACTCCGGCGGTGGTCTTTTGTCGTGATCGCAGAAATGGATCTCGCAGCGTACACCCGCCCCGCCCGATGCCTGAATGACATCCAGGCAAGCCTTCAACGTCTCCTGATATTTTGCCTTGCCGATGTCGAAGAACCGATCAACAAATAGCACCGACTTGGCGGACTTCAGAAGCGGACATAGTGCCGACGCGAGTGTCGTTCCGACGCGCTCCACCTCCCATGTGTGAGCAGAAACCATCAGCGGATGTGTTTCGGCGTGCAAGTTTGACCCCGTGAGGCGGGGGATCGGCATCCAACTTTGACCCCCTTGAGCCGGTTTCGGTGAGACTGCCCGTCCTGGTTTCGGATGGGCGGGCGGGGGATGAAGGG